>NZ_QXMN01000045.1:0-52810 GCF_003581445.1 Acidovorax cavernicola
GGAGCTCGTGGGCCTGCCGGAGAAGCAGATGTGCCAGATCCGCGGCAACCGCATCGGCATGATCTTCCAGGAGCCGATGACAGCGCTGAACCCGGTGCACACGATCGCGCGCCAGGTGGGCGAGCCGTTGATGCTGCACCGGGGCCTGACCAAGGCGCAGGCGCGCAAGGAAGCGCTCGATCTGCTCGAGCGCGTGGGCATTCCCGATGCGGCCTCGCGCCTGGATGCCTACCCGCACCAGTTCTCGGGCGGGCAGCGCCAGCGCATCGGCATCGCGATGGCGCTGGCCTGCGGGCCGGACCTGCTGATCGCGGACGAGCCGACCACGGCGCTGGACGTGACGATCCAGAAGCAGGTGCTGGACCTGATCCAGAAGCTGGTGGCCGAGATGGGCATGGCGCTGATCCTGATCTCGCACGACCTGGGGGTGATCTCGCAGACGGTCTCGAAGATGCTGGTGATGTACGGCGGCAGCGTGGTCGAGAGCGGTCCGACCGAGGAGGTGTTCGCCCGGCGTGCGCATCCCTACACGCAGGGCCTCTTCGCGGCCAGGCCGGTCATCGGTGCGCCGCGCGGGGTGCGCCTGCCCACGATCCGCGGCAGCGTGCCGGAGCTGGTGGACATTCCGCGCGGCTGCGGCTTTGCGGGGCGCTGCGACTTCACGACGGACGCCTGCTACACGACGAAGCCGCCGGTGGAACGCCAACCCAACGGGCATGCGGTGAGCTGTCTGCATCTCGATGTGGTGGCTGCGCGCGCTGCACGCGCGGCAATGGCCCACGCATGAACACCCCGATGACTTCGACGCCTTCTTCTTCAACCCCGCTGCTGCAGGTGACCGACCTCGTGCGGCACTACGCCCTGCCCCGCGAGAAGCTCCTGGGGCCGCCGCCTTCTGTGAAAGCACTCAACGGCGTGAGCTTCCAGGTGCAGGCCGGCAAGAGCATGGGCATCGTGGGCGAGTCGGGCTCGGGCAAATCGACCATTGCACGCCTGGTGATGGCGCTGGACGCGCCGACTTCGGGCCGCGTCGAACTCGAAGGGCGCAACCTGCACACGCTCTCGAAGGCCGACCTGCGCACGGCGCGGCGCGACTTCCAGATGGTGTTCCAGGACCCGTACGGCTCGCTCGATCCGCGACAGACGGTCGCTCGCATCGTGGCCGAACCGCTCGAAGCGCTGGCCGAGACGCGACGTGCCGAGCAGCGTGAACGCGCTGCCGAGACGCTCGCCGCCGTGGGCCTGCGCACCACGGACCTGGACAAGTATCCGCACGAGTTCTCGGGCGGTCAGCGCCAGCGCATTGCCATTGCACGCGCGCTCATCACACGTCCCAAGCTCATCGTGGCCGACGAGCCCGTGAGCGCACTCGACGTGTCTGTGCAGGCCCAGGTGCTCAACCTCATGCAGGACCTGCAGCAGCAGTTCGGCATCAGCTACCTGCTCATCAGCCATGACCTGGCTGTGGTCAACCACCTGTGCGATGACGTGTGCGTGGTCTTCAAGGGGCAGATCGTGGAACGCGGCGAGCCCGCCGAACTTTTTGCGAACGCGCAGCACCCATATACACGCACCTTGCTGTCGGCCGTGTTGCACACGCCGACCCGGTAGGCCCGCACAGGCCGGCCGTCCCCTTTTTCTTCCAGGAGAACTCCCGAATGTTGAAGCGACGCACCCTCATGGGCACCGCCATCGCCGCCGCGATCCCCGGCGCCTTTCCGCTCTTCGCGCAGGCCCAGACCGGCAAGAACATGCTGACCATCGGCATGCCGCTGGAACCGCCGGGCCTGGACCCGACGACCGCCGCCGCCTCGGCGATCGCCGAGATCGCGCACTACAACATCTTCGAGACGCTCACCAAGATCAACGCCGACGGCAGCGTGACGCCGCTGCTGGCCGAGAGCTGGACCGTGTCGCCCGACCTGAAGACCCACACCTTCAAGCTGCGCAAGGGCGTGAAGTTCGAGAACGGCGAGGCCTTCGACGCCGCCGCCGTCAAGTTCAGCTTCGAGCGCGCCGCCGGCGAGAAGAGCACCAACAAGGACAAGCGCTTCTTCAGCGACATCAGCCTGAAGACGCCCGACGCCGACACGGTGGTCATCACCACCGCGCAGCCCAACCCCGACCTGCTGTTCATGCTGGGCCAGGCCACCGCCTGCATCGTCGAGCCCAAGAGCGCCGACACCAACGCCACCAAGCCCGTGGGCACCGGCCCCTACAAGCTCGACAGCTGGCAGCGCGGCTCCGCCTGCGCGCTGGTCAAGTCGCCGACCTACCGCAACCCGGCGCTGGCCAAGGTCAACAAGTTCGTCTTCAAGTTCATGTCCGACTCGGCCGCGCAGACCGCGGCGCTGATGGCCGGCGACATCGACATCTTCCCGCGCGCCGGCACGCGCAGCGTGGGCCAGTTCCGCGCCAACCCGCGCTTCCGTGTGCTGGAAGTGGGCACGCGCAGCAAGGTGATCCTGGCGATCAACAACAAGCGCAAGCCGCTGGACGACGTGCGCGTGCGCCGCGCCATCCTGGCCGCCGTGGACCGCAACGTGGTGATCCAGGGCGCGGCCGACGGCTTCGGCAAGGCCATCGGCAGCCACTACCCGATCGGCGCACCGGGCTATGTCGACACCACCGGCATCAACCCCTTTGACATCGCCAAGGCGAAGAAGCTGCTGGCCGACGCGGGCGTGAAGACGCCGCTCGAACTGCGCATGACGCTGCCACCGCCTTCGTATGCACGCCAGGGCGGCGAGGTGATCGCGGCGCAGCTCGCGGCCATCGGCATCAACGTCAAGATTCAGAACGTGGAATGGGCGCAATGGCTCAGCGGCACCTTCGGCGGCGGTCACGACTTCGACCTGAGCATCGTCGCGCACGTCGAGCCCTTCGACCTCGTGAAGTACACCGAGCCCGACTACTACTGGGGCTACGACTCGAAGAAGTTCCGCGACCTCTATGCCTCGATCCAGAGCGAGCCCGACGAGAAGAAGCGCAATGCGCTGCTCGGCGAGGCGCAGAAGATGCTCGCGAACGACGCGGTCAACGGTTTCCTGTTCCAGGCCGTGTTCCCCACGGTCGCGCGCAAGGAAGTGAAGGGCCTGTGGCCGAACATGCCGATCGTCGCGAACGACCTGGCTGCGATCTCGTGGGGTTGATGCGGCCATGACGAAGCCTCTGTATTCCCTGGGCGTGCAGGAGCTGCACGCCGCCTACCGCAGCAAGGAGCTCTCGCCGGTCGAGGTGACGCGCGCCGTGAACGAACGCATCGCGGCGTGCGAGCCGCAACTGCGCGCCACCTGGCTGTTCCGCCCCGAGGCCGCGCTCGAACAGGCGCGCGCCTCCGAACAACGCTGGCTCGCCGGCACGCCGCGCGGCCTGCTCGACGGCGTGCCCGTGACGATCAAGGAAAACCTCGCGACCGAGGGCGACCCGATGCCGCTGGGCACCGCCGCCTACGAGCTCGTGCCAATGACCTACGACTCGCCACCCGCCGCGCGCCTGAAGGCCGACGGCACGGTGATGGTCGCCAAGACCACGATGCCCGACCTGGGCATGCTGTCGTCGGGCCTGTCGAGCTTTCACGATCTCTCGCGCAACCCGTGGGACACCTCGCGCACGCCGGGTGGTTCCAGCGCGGGTGCCGGTGCCGCCGCCGCCGCGGGCTACGGCCCGCTGCACGTGGGCACCGACATCGGCGGCTCGCTGCGCCTGCCGGCCAGCTGGTGCGGCATCTTCACGCTCAAGCCGAGCTTCGGTCGCATTCCGCTGAGCTCGCCCTACATGGGCCGCTGCGCCGGCCCGATGACGCGCACCGTGGCCGACGCGGCGCTGATGATGGCCTCGGTCGCGCAACCCGACGATCGCGACTATTCCGAGCTGCCGGCACCGGCCATCGACTGGAACGCCTTCGAAGTCGATCCGTCCTTCCTCAAGGGCAAGCGCGTGGCGCTGCACATGGACGCGGGCTGCGGCCTGCCGCTCGATCCGCAGATCGCGCAGGCCGTGCGCCTGGCCGCGAAGCGCATCGAGGCTGCCGGTGCACACGTGGAGGAAATCCCGGCCTTCATGACGCCGCAGATGCTGCAGGGCATGGACCACTTCTGGCGCATGCGCTCCTGCATCGACATGCAAGCGATGAGCGCCGAACAGCGCGCGAAGATCCTGCCGTACATCCGCGAATGGGCCGAGAGCGCGGCCGGCTTCTCGGGCGCGCACGTCTTCGACGGCTACAGCCAGTTCGTCGCCACGCGCGCGGCCACGATCGCCGCCACCAAGGCCTACGACTTCGTGATCTCGCCCGTGTCGCCGAACATGCCCGCGCCCGCGGACCATGCCTCGCCCACCAACGATCCGATGCGGCCGCTGGAGCACATCGGCTTCACCGTGCCCTACAACATGTCGGAGCAGCCTGCGGCTTCGGTCAACTGCGGCTACTCGGCCGAAGGTTTGCCCATCGGCTTGCAGGTGGCCGGCCGCCGCTTCGACGACCTGGGCGTGCTGCAGTTCAGCCGCGCCTTCGAGCAGATCCGCGACGCACAGAAACCCTGGCCCGAACCGGTCTGACCCGACCTGATCCGCCACACGGAGACACTTTCATGAACGCCACCCACTACATCGACGGCCGCCGCGTGGCGCCCGAAGGCAACGCCACCATCGACGTGATCGATCCGAGCGACGGCCAGAAATTCGGCGAGATCGCGTGCGGCACCGCCGCCGACATCGACGCCGCCGTGCGCGCCGCGCGCCAGGCCATGGGCGAACACTTCGACGGCCCGTGGGGCGCCACCACCGCGCTCGAACGCGGCAGGCTGCTCGCCAAGCTCGGCGCGGCCGTCATGGCGCACCACGAAGAACTCGCTCAGCTCGAAGCACGCGACACCGGCAAGGCGCTGCGCGTGGCGCGCAACGACGCGACCGCGCTGGCACGCTACTTCGAGTACTACGCCGGCGCCTGCGACAAGCTGCACGGCGACACCCTGCCCTACGAGCGCGGCTACACCGTGCTCACGGTGCGCATTCCGCACGGCGTGACGGGCCACATCATTCCCTGGAACTACCCGATGCAGATCGCGGGCCGCAGCGTGGGCGCATCGCTCGCCGCGGGCAACGCCTGCGTGGTGAAGCCGGCGGAAGACGCCAGCCTGTCGCTGCTGCGCCTGGCCGAGATCGCGACCGAGGTGGGCTTTCCGGCCGGCGCGCTCAACGTGGTGACGGGCTACGGCAAGGAAGCCGGCGCCGCGCTGTGCGCGCATCCGGGCATCGACCACATCTCGTTCACCGGCTCGACCATGACCGGCCGCAGCGTCGGCCTGGCCGCCGCCGAACGCCACTGCCCGGTGACGCTGGAGCTGGGCGGCAAGTCGCCGCAGATCGTGTTCGCCGACGCCGACCTCGACGCGGCCGAGCCCGTGCTGCTCAACGCCATCATCCAGAACGCGGGTCAGACCTGCTCGGCCGGCAGCCGCGTGCTGGTCGAGCAATCGGTGTACGAAGAGGTCGTGCAGCGGCTCGCCAAGCGCTTCACCGCCGTGCGCGCGGGCACGCCCGCCGAAGACCTGGACATGGGCCCGCTCATCAACGAGAAGCAGTTCCGCCAGGTGCGCGACATGGTCGCCACCGCCGAAGCGCAGGGCATGAAGGTGGCCGCGCGCGGCACGGTGTCGCCGCAGGCGCCGTCCACCGGCTACTACCAGGAAGCCGTGCTGTTCCGCGACGTGCCCCACGACAGCGACCTCGCCCAGCGCGAGGTCTTCGGCCCCGTGCTGGCCGTGATGCCCTTCGCCGACGAGGCCGAGGCCGTGCGCCTGGCCAACGGCACCGACTTCGGCCTGGTGGCCGGCGTGTGGACCCGCGACGGCGCGCGCCAGCTGCGCATGGCGCACAAGCTGCATTGCGGCCAGGTCTTCGTCAACAATTACGGTGCGGCGGGTGGTGTAGAACTGCCCTTCGGCGGCGTGAAATCGAGCGGCTTCGGCCGCGAGAAGGGCTTCGAGGCCCTGCTCGGATTCACGACCCTCAAGACCATCGCCATCAAGCACGGATGAATCCATGACCACTTCTGAACAACAAACCCCGCGCAAGGTCGGCCTCGTGGGCGTCGGCCTCATGGGCCACGGCATCGCCAGCAACATCGTCAAGCACGGCCACCGGCTCACGGTGCTGGAGCATGCGGGCAATCAGCCCATCGACGACCTGCTGAAGGCCGGCGCCACCTCCGTGAAGGACGTGGCCACGCTGACGGCCGACGTCGACGTGCTGATCCTGTGCGTCACCGGCACGCCGCAGGTCGAGGCCGTGATGCTCGGCGAGCAAGGCGCGCTGACCACCCTGCGCCCCGGCACCGTGGTGATCGACTGTTCCACCGCCGTGCCCGCCTCCACCGCCAAGGTGGCGCAGGCTGTGCACGCCAAGGGCGGCCGCTTCCTCGACACGCCCATGACCCGCACCGCCAAGGAGGCCGCCGAAGGCCGCCTGAACCTGCTGGTGGGCGGCGACACCGAAGTGCTGGCCTCGTGCCTGCCGCTGCTGCGCTGCTTCGCCGAGAACGTCACGCACGTCGGCGATGTCGGCGCGGGCCATGCGATGAAGCTGCTGCACAACTTCGTGTCGCTGGGCACCGTGGCGCTGCTGTGCGAAGCCGCGGCCTGCGCAGAGCGTGCCGGCGTGAAGCCCGAGGTGTTCGTCGACGTGCTCGCCAAGGGCGGCGGCAACGGCGTGGCGCTGGAACGCCTCAAGCCCAAGCTGCTGACGGGCAGCACCGATTCGCTGAAGTTCTCGATGGCGAATGCGAAGAAGGACCTGGGGTACTACAACGACATGGCGGAGCAGTCGTCTTCGAGCCATGGCATTGCGCAGGCGGTGGATGCGCTGCTGACGCAGGGTGTCGAGAAGTTCGGTGGCGACCGGATGGTGCTGGATCTGGTCGAAGCGCTGCGCTGAACGCTTGCGAAGGGCGGGCACAGGCACCCATCTCGCCCCTTCACTCGAATCGTATCTTCGCCACGGTCGGTGCGTTCGGCTCCCTGGTACTGGTATTCGCAATAGCACCGTCTTTTTCGTTCCGGAACCAGTAGCGGCACCCGGTTCGAGAAACCATCGTCACGCACATCGAGCCGTCGGCGTTGAGAACCCATTTGCCCGACGCCTTGCCGGGCCCGCTTTGGTTGACGAAGTCGACGCGACCGTCCGAATAGAACTGCCAGCGCGAGACCATGCCGGTCGAGAGATTGCTTGAAACGATGGGCTTGCCGATCAAGGTAGTCTCGATCTCGGCTTTGCTCAGGAACACACGGCCTTGGATGGGTACGGGTTCCTCGGAGATGGCGGGCACGACAGCAAGGCAAAGCAGCGTGCGGATGGCATAGCGTGTGAACATGACATGCCCCTCTGACGTCGCGCAGTCGGCGAGCGATCAGCCGAACGCGTGCGTCCAAGCTCTTGGTTGGCCTGTCGGTAACGCGCGATGGCGTTACATGGCATTAACTAAAAAAGCGCTGCATTTCTGCGCGCCAGATCCGGCCGGTGCACGCGGACGAGGCCTGCTTCTTCCTGCGCTCCACAGCCACGCCGAAAGGCGGTGGCCCTGGATCGAAACGAGGAAGGCGGCTTTCTTCTTCTGCGATGACACGACTTGTGCTCCGATGGCCCCTCGGCAACATGACCGAAGGGCGTTGTGGGGTGGCTTTGCAAACTACGTGGCAACGCGCCAGCAACGGCGGAAGAGCACTATGAAGGCAACTGCGCAGCTGCTTGTATTGCGCTGTTTCGTGGGTACCGCGCTTGGAAACGATCGGTTGATTTCAGCGCGTTGCGAAGGCTCCAGCCGTCGTTCCCGGAAGACGCCCGCGCGCCAGGCGGGCCGCGAAATCCGCTGCCCGCAGACCGGTCGCGAACAGCCGGTCTCAGGCGTTTCGCGCCGCGCCTTCTCGCTCAACTGAAGCAGCTCCTCTGCCCTGCGCGCCAGTTCCGCCGCAAGCCCAAGCAGGTTCTCCAGTTGCCAAGATCCTTCACCGCTGCGCCAGTCGATGTCTTCTCCGTGGCAGACCCACAGCAGGGCTTCGATTTGGGTGCGTGTGTCTTCGAGGAGAGTCGCCGGCCTGCGCCGCTGTCCTTCGCATGCGTACGCTTCAGACTGAGGCTGTGTGGAAACAGATGCATTGAAGGGGCGCGCAAGATCCGTTGGGCCGGCGGACTCAGTTCCTACCGGAATTCTCGGCCGTCTCTACAAGACGCGAGTCGGCTCCTACGACTTCATCTCTGCAATCAGGGTACTTGCGCCGAGGATCTTGATTGCTCGATGGAGGTTGTAGGCCAGAACCTGCAGACTCATCTCGGTTCTCACGTTCGGCAAGGTCTTCGTCAGGAAGTGCGTGGCCCCCATCCACGCTTTCAGGGTGCCGAACACGTGTTCGATCGTTCGTTGTCTGAACTTTGAGGCCTCGGGCGCGGCATCTAGACGTGCCTGGACCTTTTCCAGGACCTCCTCGTACTCCCAGCGACTGATGCGTCTGGCCGGCGCCGGGGTGCACTGCTGCTTCAAGTGACAGCCGCCACAGTTTGATGTCCAGTACTTGCGCAACGCCTTGCCGTCCTCAATGGCGGTGAAGCGGTAGATTGCGATCTCGCCTGCCGGACACCGGTACACGTCCCGTCTCTTGTCATAGACGAAGTCTCGCTTGTCGAATCTGCCCTCGAACTTGCTGTTGGACGTCAAGGGCTTCGGGACGAGTGTCGCAATGCCCGCACGTTCGCACTCCAGAATCCCGTAGCCCTCGAAGTAGCCTCGATCCGCCAGCACGATTGGTTTGGGGTGTTCGATGGCCTCTTGAGCCGCCTTGGAGATGGCGGCCAGTTGGCCTCGATCAGTTACTGCGTTGGTCACCTCATGGGCGACGATCATGTGGTGTTTTGCATCGACCGCGGCCTGGACGTTGTAGCCTACGACTGCTGAGCCAAGTCGGCTGGTCGCCATCGAGCGGGCATCCGGATCGGTCAGCGAGATCTGCCGCTCTTGCGTGGACTGAAGCTGCTGCTCGATGGCAGAGATTTCACGCATCTGTCCTTTGATCTTGGCTACCTTTTCCTGGAGGCGCGCAACACGCTCGGGAAGAACCATCGCTGGATCTCGGTCAGCTCGATCAAGTTCGGCAAGGTATCGGTCGATGCTCTGCTCGAGCTGCTGCATCCGCACCTGGAGCTTGTGCTCGTTGAAGTTCTTGTCACGGTTGTTGACGCCCTTGAACTTGCTTCCGTCCACGGCGATGACGCCGTCAGCAAATAACTTGAGCCGGCGGCAAAAAAGAACGAACTCTCGGCACACCAGACGAATGGCGTCACCATGATCCTTGCGGAAGTCCGCGATGGTCTTGAAATCAGGGACCAGGCGCCCGGTCAGCCACATCAACTCCACATTGCGCTGTGCCTCGCGCTCCAGGCGTCGACTGGATTGCACTTGGTTCAGATAGCCGTAGATGTAGATCTTCAACAGCACTGAGGGGTGATACGACGGCCGCCCGGTGGCCGCAGGTTCCGCCCCTTCAAAGCCGAGCTGATAGAGCTTGAGTTCATCGACAAGGACATCGACTACGCGGATGGGGTTCTCTTCTGAGATGTAGTCGTCAAGGCACTCTGGCAGCAGCGTGATCTGGCTTCGATCCCCTGGCTCGATGAATCGCTTCATGTGGCAACCCAGTTCGTGACGTTGTCTCAATCTAGGCGACGGCGTTCACGGATTCAATGCGTTTTCACACAGCCTCGACTGGTTGCTGACTTTCGAGCGCTGCCCGGTGAGCGACGGCAAAGCGCCCGAAGGAGTCAGTCGGTCTTGCCGAAAGCGGACGCTCAGGGGGCGATTGCCGTGTGGCACGAATACGGTCGCTGGTGAAGAGCAGACAGGCGCCGCTTCAGATCGAGACAGAGTCGTTCGACAGCTGGGGGCGAGCGTTCGATCAATTGAGGGCTGAAAAGGACTGCGAAACGCGCTTCATGCCTGGCCCGACGTCAAATGCTGGCGAGCTAGCTTGTCAGCGAGGAACCATGTCCAATGGCCGTATGCCGCTCGCCCACGCAGGGTGATGTTCCTGTGTCGCCCCCCCAGGATAGACGGTTAGCCAATAGCCCCCAGACTTGTGAGAGCTCAGATCGTTCTCTTCCATCAGTTGCAGTTCGGCGCTCACCATGTCTGCAAACGTGGCTGCCACCGTGGTTGGCTCAAGATCCTGCTCGATCCACTGCAGCGGTGAGCTATCAAAGCTGCCATCTGCTAAAACATAGGTAAAGCAGTAGCCTTGATGAAACAAGAAGACAGCCGCATTTGGAGGCAGGGCTAGAGCTGCGTCAGTTTCTCTTATCAATTCTTCGGCGCTGACGCGAAACTCTTCAAGCTCCACCAAATCGGCCAGTTCGCTGCCTCTGAACAAACGTCCAGGTGAGCGCCCCATCTGGAGAAGATATTCGCGAAAGACGGCAGGAAATCTCCCTCGCAGAAGCAGCTCAGCCTGAAAGATTTCGGCTTCGGTGAAGCCGATGAAGTCCATCTGGCTCGACTGATACTCTTCAATCAGGTTTTGAGGTGTTCGACTGAAAACGTAAGGCGGGTTTTCTGCCATGGCAACCAGTCGACGCTTCCAGTCCTCAACGATCGCTTCTGCTTCCATGAGCCTCTTCCTTTTTCTGTTTCCAACGAAGACCGAGGTTGTGAAAGCCCACTATTGGCCCGGCTGTAGCCGGTTGCGCTGGCGTCGCGAAGGGCCAATTCCGGATGCCAAGCCTTCCCGAAAGCCGCCGTTCAGAACGCGAGAGTCTTGCCTAGCGATCGATTGTGGACCAAATGAACCAAAAGCAGAGCGCAATCCAAGCGGTGCAAGTTGTCGAGCGAGCCCAAGCCCAAAGTGCCACGCCGTTGGACCAGGGTTTGGCTGGCAGAGGGCGACGAAACACTATGAGTGGCAGTACGGCAGCGAAGTACGCCAACATGAAAACGAAAAGCGCTCTACCCGGCGCAGGACCAACGGATGGAGCCAGGCGCTCCAATACGGCAGGAGTGAACGATAGAACCACGAGCGCGAAGAAAATCGGCCACCGATTCCGTCCCCAGAAGGATGCGGAACTGGCTGCGTATTTTGAGTAGAGCGCTGGTGTTGGCATTGGTCACAGCTAGGGAGAGAAGAAAATCAGCCTTTGCGTGAATGGCAGGTTGTGGCCGACTGTAGCCGGTCGCATTGGCGTAGTAAGCCGGCCCACTGCCGTCTTCCGACATTGTCCAAAGCTGCCGGTCGCCACGCCACAGCTAAGAGACATTTTCTTCCACGCATTGTTCAGCCAGGCACGCTGAATAAAATCCAGCCGTGGCTCCCGCTTTAGTCCCACGCCCCCAGTGCACCGCTTGCCTCCGCCCGCTCAGCGCCTGCATCTGCCGCTGGGTCGCGCCCACCGAGCACGCGGTGGAGGTACTGGTGCTGCAGCACCCGCTGGAGGTACACCAGGCCAAGGGCAGTGCCCGCCTGCTGCACCTCAGCTTGGCTCACTGCCGCTTGGTGGTCGGTGAGGCATTTGCCATGCCAGTCTGGCCGGTGGACGGCAAGCACACCCTGTTGCTGTATCCGGATAGTCTGCAAGATCCCGCCCCGGACCTGCGGGTCCCACCCCCGCTACCGCCCGAGTGGCCGCAAGCCCAGTCGCGCCTGCGCCTGGTCGTGCTGGACGGCACCTGGCGCAAGAGCCGAAAGATGCTCTACCAAAGCCCGCCACTGCAACAGTTGCCCCGCTTGGCCCTGCGCAACCTGCCGCCCTCGCACTACCGTATCCGCAAAGCCCATGGACCCGACCAACTGTCCACGTTGGAGGCGACCTGCTACGCCTCGTGTCAACTGGAAGGCGATACGGCGCGGTTCCAGCCCTTGTTGGACGCCTTCGACGGCTTTGTAGAGTACTTGGAGCAGGCTGGCGGGCAGCGAAACGCGCAAACTGACAAGTCCTGCCCTTGACCGAGGGTTACGGGGTTCATTTAAGTGACCAGCTAAATGGCAGGTTCTGCCGACAGGCAAAGTCGAATACCTGCCGACCCATCGACGCTCCGAGGTACTCGCCTGGCTTCTGCGCGCCGGATACCGGATCTCCGAATTCAGGATCAGCCTTCGATCACCACAGGCGGCCCGAGCCGGTAGCGCTCGATCACCGCCATGTCCGGCTCGAGCCCCAGTCCCGGCCCTGCCGGCACGCGCACCCTCCCCTTGCGCGCTCGCACCGCCTCGTGATACGGGCTCGCCTCCAGATCCCCGAAGAACAACTCGAACGCCTCCCCGGGCGCAAAGGCCGCCGCGAGATGCAGCGAAGCCAGGTACCCCGGCCCGAAGTAAAAGCAATGCGGTACATAGTCGATCCCATGCGCCCGGGCCAGCGTCACGGCCTGCACTACCGCCTCGATCCCTCCGAACTTGATGACGCTCGGCTGGCAGATGTCGACCGCCCCCGCGCGCAGCATCGCCGTGAACTCGTGGATGCCCGCGACGTTCTCACCGGCTGCGATCGGCATGGAGGCTGCGGCACGCACGCGTGCCAGGCCCGGGAAGTCCTCCGGCGGCCAGAGCGGCTCTTCCAGCCAGGCCAGTCGCACGTCTTCGAGCGCGCGCGCCCGCTCGATCGACTGCGACACGCTCCAGGGGCAGTTGGTGTCGAGGGCCATCCATACGGAGTCCCCGCAGGCGGCCCGCGCTGCGAGCACCGCGTCGAGGCGGATCTCGTGCAGCTTGATATGCCTGAATCCTTGCGCCAAGGCCCGCTCGACGGCCTGCGCCACCGGCATGGGCTCCGAGTAGCGCAGCAGGCTCGCGTAGGCAGCGAGCTCGCACGGGGCGCCGCCGAGCAGCGAGGCGATCGGCAAGGACGCGCACTTGCCGGCGATATCCCACAACGCGATCTCGATGGCGGACAGCGCGTACACGATGGGGCCGCCGCGGCCATGGATGTGGAAGCGATGGCCCATCTCCGCCATCAGGGAAGATCGGTCGGCGGCATCGCGTCCGATAAAGGCGGGCCCGACCAGGCTGGCCAGCGCGGCACTGGTGGTGGGGCAGGCGACATGTCCCCAGCCTTCGCCCCAACCCTCCAAGCCCGCGTCCGTGCACACGCGCACGAACAGGGAGTCCACGGAGGTCCAGTTCATGCCGGCAAAGGCCGTGGGCGCCGCGCCCATGTCGAAGGGCACGCGGATCAGATGGATCTCGATTCGCTCGATCTTCATCGCTGCGCCTCCTGGAACGGTTTCGCGGACGCAAGGATCGCTACCGCTGGAATTGGCTGTCATCAGTCCCCTGGATCACCCAGTCCGACTGTTGTTCCTTACGGATCACATCCCCGTTCGCCCATCCCGAAGAAGTCCGTTCCTGAGGCCTCTCACGTCGGGTCAGCTCCTGGACTTCGCGTATTCCTCTGCGCTCATCATCTCCAGGCCGACGAACGGCGCGTTGCCTTCGACCCATGCGTCGTGACCCGGCGGAATGGTGTACGACATGCCTTCCTCGATGACGGTCTGCGAGCCGTCATTCATTTGCACGGTGATCCGGCCGGACACCGCGTACCCGACGTGAGCCGCCTGGCAACTGTCCGTGCCCACGACCGGCTTGATGCACTTCGACCAGCGCCACCCGGGTTCGAACTTGAAGCGTCCGAGCGTGTAGCCCTCGAGGCGGACCACTTCGACCCGGGTCTTTTCGGGCTCCCGAACCTCATCCGGTTCGTCATGGGATTTCGTCTGAAGCTTGCTGACGTTCATCGGACTTGCCATCGCGACTCTCCTTGCGACACGAGCGAGCAAACAGTCCGCGGCGGTCTCGTGCCGAACCGCACGTGAACGATGGAATGGTAGTGCTGGGTCACGCTTGCGATGATCTGTTGCTTGCACGCCAGTACCGCTCTTGCAGCGGGTTTCATGTGGCAGCTTGCGTAAGCCGGGTTACAGAGAATCTTCGTCCATCACCAGCGAGAGCACGGACCTGCGCAGTCGCTGGGCCCAGTTCGATTCGGGCTCCCGGTGCAGCACCCAGTGGCGTCCGTCGCGCAGGAAGCACCATGGCAGGCCGCCTCGCAGAGGTACCTCGCTCACGGTGAAACTCGCGGGCATGCACACGCGATGGATCAGGTCCGCCAGCTCGCCGGCGAGCGCGACGACAACGCCAGACACACCGCAAGAAACTACGGCATCCCTCGCGCCAGCAAATGATCGACCAACCGCCGCTGCGGAAAACTCAACGCCTCCTGCCGCGTGCACAGGTACATCCGGCGTGAAGCCCACGCATCGGTGAGGTTGATGAAGCGCAGCTTCATCTCCTTGCGGTAAGTCACCGCCGCGCCCTCGGGCAGGATGCCCACGCCCATGCCCGCTTCGATCATCCGGCACACGGCCTCGAAGCTCTTCACCCGCACACGCAGGCGCAGCACCTTGCGTGCGCTCATCGCGGCGTCTTCCATGGTGCGGGAGATGGCGGAGTCGTCTTCGAGCCCCACGAAATCGAAGTCGAGCAGTTCCTCGAACGACACCTCGCGGCCGCGCAAGGGATGCTTCTGGGGCGCGATGGCCACGAGCCGGTCGGTGCGGTACGGAATGAAGTGCAGCGCGGGGTCGGCGGCCTCGCTGGTGATCACGCCCACGTCGGCCTGACGGTCGCGGATGGCCTGCACGATGTAGACGCTGCGGTGCTCTTCCACGCTCACGCGGATCTCGGGATAACGCAGGCGAAAACTCGCCACGTCGTCGGGCAAAAACTGCCCCATGGCCGACGCATTCGCGTGCAGTCGCACGCGGCCGGTGGCGCCCTGCGCGTAATCCGACAGGTCGGCGCGCATGCGGTCGACGTCGCGCAGGATCTGGCGCGCGTGCATCGCCAGCGACTCGCCCGCGCCCGTGGGCGTGACGCCCTTGGAGGTGCGGTTGAGCAGCCCCACGCCGAGCTGGCTTTCGAGAATGGCCAGGCGCCGGCTCGCGGCCGACAGCACCATGTGGCTCTCGGCGGCGGCCTTCGACAGGCTGCCGTGCTCAATGGCGCGCAGGAACAGCGCCAGCGAATCCAGGTCGGGTCTCATCGGGTCCTCGGTCGATCGGGCGGACATTGTCGGGCCTGACAGCTTGCGCACGTGGCGCCGAAGGCCTTTCGGCGAATCGATGCCGGTGGCGACGGATCTTCCGGAATGCGGGTTTCCCCTTCGAAACGAAGAAGCACTTTCGGATCGTGGTGCGAAAGAATCGTCGCTGTCTCGGCGGCAACCCCGGCGAGGCATTTCGCGAGCCGGCCCTCTACCGGGGCCACGCCCGCATTCCACGAGTCCTACCCGGAGTCTTTTCTCTCATGGCATCCCACGAACTCGCCAGCGTTGCGCTGGACGACAAATACACGGCCACCGAAGGCCGGATCTACCTGAGCGGCATCCAGGCGCTGGTGCGCCTGATGCTCGTGCAGAAATGGCGCGACCAGCAGGCCGGCCTGAACACCGCGGGCTTCGTCTCGGGCTACCGCGGCTCGCCGCTCGGTGGGCTCGACGAAGCGCTGTGGAAGGCGCAGCCGCAGCTCGAAGCCAACGCCGTGAAGTTCCTGCCCGGCGTGAACGAGGAGCTGGCCGCCACCGCCGTGTGGGGCACGCAGCAGGTGCACCTGACCGGCGAAAGCGCGGTCGATGGCGTGTTCGCCATGTGGTACGGCAAGGCGCCCGGCGTGGACCGCTGCGGCGACGTGTTCAAGCACATGAGCCACGCGGGCACTTCGCCCCAGGGCGGCATCCTGCTGGTGGCGGGCGACGACCACGGCGCGTCGTCGTCCACCCTGCCCAACCAGAGCGACCACCTGTTCGCCGCGTCGATGATCCCGATGCTCTACCCGCAGAGCGTGGAGGAATACATCGAGCTGGGCCTGCACGGCTTTGCCATGTCGCGCTTTGCCGGCCTGCCGGTCGGCTTCAAGGCGCTGGCCGATACGGTGGAGTCATCGGGCTCCATTCCCGCCGGTGCGCTCGACGTGCACACGCGCCTGCCGAAGGACTTCGTGTTTCCGACCGGCGGCGTGCATGCGCGCCTGTCGACCGACACGCTCGGCGTGCAGGCGCGCAAGCAGGAAGCGCTGATGCAGGACTACAAGATCTACGCGGCCATCGCCTACGCGCGCGAGAACCGACTGAACCGCGTGACCATCGATTCGCCGAAGGCGCGGCTGGGCATCGTGGCCTCGGGCAAGTCGTACCGCGACGTGCTCGAAGCGCTCGAAGAGCTGGGCATCGACGCCGACGAAGCCGCTCGCATCGGCATCCGCCTGTTCAAGGTGTCGATGCCGTGGCCGCTGGAGCCTGATTCGATCCGCGAGTTTTCCGACGGGCTCGAAGAGATTCTGGTGGTGGAAGAGAAGCGCCAGATCGTCGAATACCAGCTCAAGGAGCACCTGTACAACTGGCGCGAGAACGTGCGCCCGCGCGTGATCGGCAAGTTCGACGAACAGGGCGAATGGGGCGCGCACCCGCGCGGCCAGTGGCTGCTGCCGGCCACGGCGGACTTCTCGGTGGCGCAGATCGCGCGCGTCATCGCCGGGCGCGTGGCGCGCTTTCACACCAGCGACCGCATCCGCATGCGGCTGGCGATCCTCGACGCGAAGGACGTGGTGCTCGGCAAGGCCGTGGCCACACCCTCGCGACCGGCCTGGTACTGCGCGGGCTGCCCGCACAACACCTCGACCAAGGTGCCCGAAGGCAGCCTCGCGCTCGCGGGCATCGGCTGCCATGTGATGGCCACCGCCATCTACCCCGAGCACAACCGCACCACCACGCACATGGGCGGCGAAGGCGCGCCGTGGCTCGGGCAGGCGTGGTTCTCCAGGCGCAAGCACGTGTTCGCGAACCTCGGCGACGGCACCTACTACCACTCGGGTTCGCTGGCCATTCGCGCGGCCGTGGCGGCGGGCGTGAACATCACCTACAAGATCCTCTACAACGACGCGGTCGCGATGACCGGCGGCCAGCCGGTCGACGGGCCGATCACCGTGCCGCGCATCGCGCACCAGGTGGCGGCCGAAGGCGTGAAGCGCCTCGCGCTGGTGGCCGAAGACCCGACGCGCTGGAGCGACCGCAGCCTGCTGCCGCCCGAGCACGCGGGCTTCGCGCTGACGGTGCACCACCGCGACGACATGGACGCTGTGCAGCGCGAGCTGCGCGGCTTCGAGGGCGTGTCGGTGCTGATCTACGACCAGGTGTGCGCGGCCGAGAAGCGCCGCCGCCGCAAGAAGGGTGAGTTCCCACCGGCCGCGCGCCGCGTGTTCATCAACGACGCGGTGTGCGAAGGCTGCGGCGACTGCGGCGAGCAATCGAACTGCACCGCCCTGCTGCCCAAGCAAACCGACCTGGGCCTGAAGCGCAGCGTGGACCAGAGCGCATGCAACGCCGACGAGTCGTGCATCAAGGGCTTCTGCCCGAGCTTCGTGACGGTCGAAGGCGTGAAGCCGCGCCGGCAGGCCCCCGTGGCCGTGAAGGCGGCCGAGGAACCCGCGCTGCCCGCACCGGCGCCGCTCGCGCTGGACGGCATGCACAACATCCTCATCACCGGCATCGGCGGCACG
Source organism: Acidovorax cavernicola (assembly GCF_003581445.1). Taxonomy (NCBI): domain Bacteria; kingdom Pseudomonadati; phylum Pseudomonadota; class Betaproteobacteria; order Burkholderiales; family Comamonadaceae; genus Acidovorax; species Acidovorax cavernicola. The sequence continues at coordinate 17,586 of NZ_QXMN01000045.1, forward strand.
GGCGTCATCACCATCGGCGCGCTGATCGGCATGGCAGCGCACCTCGAAGGCAAGGGCGTGAGCGTGCTCGACATGACGGGCATGTCGCAGAAGAACGGTTCGGTCACTTCGCACGTGCGCATCGCGCGCGACGCGGCGCAGCTGAAGGCACAGCGCATTCCCACCGGCGAGGCCGACCTGATCCTGGGCTGCGACATGCTCACGGCCGGCGCGCCCGACGCCATCGCGCGCATGCGCCCGGGCCGCACCTACGCGCTGGTCAACACCTTCGAGCAGCCGACCGGCCACTTCGCGCAGCAGCCCGACTGGCAGTTCCCCGCCGCGCAGGTGCGCGCTCTCATCGAGGAATCGGTGGAAGGCCGCGCCGACTTCATCGACGCCACGCAGCTGGCCACGCGCCTCATGGGCGACGCCATCGCGGCGAACCTGTTCCTGCTGGGCTTCGCGTTCCAGAAGGGGTTCGTGCCGCTGTCTTCCGAGGCGCTCGACAAGGCCATCGAGATCAACGGTGTGGCCGTGAAGGCGAACCAGGCCGCGTTCCGCTGGGGCCGCAAGGCGGCGCTCGACCTCGCGGCGGTCACGCGCCAGGCTGCGCCGGCGCAGGTGGTTTCGCTGCAAAAGCCTCAGAGCCTCGAAGCGCTGGTGGCGGACCGCACCGCGTTCCTCACGTCGTACCAGAACGCCGCTTACGCGCGCAGCTACGCGGACCTGGTCGAACGCGTACGCAATGCCGAGCAACGCACGCGCGGCAGCACCGTGCTGACCAAGGCCGTGGCCTCGGGCCTCTTCAAGCTCATGGCCTACAAGGACGAGTACGAAGTGGCGCGCCTGTACGCCGACCCGCGTTTCATGCAGAAGCTGAGCGAGCAGTTCGAGGGCAAGCCCGTGCTGCGGTTTCACCTCGCACCGCCGGTGCTGGGGCGGCGCGATGCGGAAGGCCGCGCGGTGAAGACCAGCTTCGGCCCGTGGATGCTCGGCGGCTTCCGCGTGCTCGCGAAGCTGCGGGGCCTGCGCGGCACGGCGCTCGACCCCTTCGGCCGCACCGCCGAGCGCCGCATGGAGCGCCAGCTGATCGCCGACTACCGCGCGATGGTCGAAGACCTGCTCGCGCGCTTCGATCGCGTCGACTTCGACACGGCCCTGTCGCTGGCCCGCCTGCCCGAACAGATCCGGGGCTTCGGCCATGTGAAGGAAGAAAGCATCGTGTCGGCGCGCGTGCGGTGGGAGATGCTGCTCGGGCAGCTCGATGCCGTGGCGCCCGCGCGGGCGGCGGCTCGGCCGGAAGCGCTGGCCGCTTGAGCGGCCGGGGCGGCCATGCGCTGCCCCTTCCCGCTACAGCCAGCCCCTGGCGGAGGCTTTCAGCGTGGCGGCCGCACGGGTCGAGCAACCGAGCTTGCGGAACACGCGTTCGACATGGGTGCGCACCGTGCTCGGGCTGATGTCCAGCGCACGCGCGACCTGCTTCGTGTTGTCGCCCTGGCTGATGCAGCGCAGCACGTCGAGTTCGCGCTGGGACAGCGATGCGTCGTCCTCTGCAACTGACGCGGGCACGGGCTTCGCCTGCGCGCCCGCGGCCGCGCACGCGAGCAGTGCGGCGACGACCTCCGGGTCGAAGCGGCCTGCGTCCGCGTCCACCTGCATGCGATCGACAGCCTGCGCTTCGGTCAGCTCAGGCCGCCACGGGCGGCGCGTGCGGTGTGACACCCACTGCTCGGCCGCCGCAACGACCTGCCCTTCGAGCGGCATCGACATGCCGGAGCGGCCACGGAAGTAGCCGGACCCGTCGCGCCGCTCGAAGGCGAACGATGCGATTTCTGCTTCCGCGGCGAGACCGTCGATCTGCCCTGCAGCACGCGACGTCCAGTACGGCACGAGCCGCATCCGCTCCATCGACGCGGCCGGCAGCGGCTCGGGCGCGTTCCAGATCGCGTTGGGCACCGCGGCCCGCCCCATGCCGTGGATCAGGCCGGCCTTGTAGATGCCATGGCGCATGGGGTCGCTCATTCCCAGCTGCGCGCCGGTATCGCGCGCCAGCCGGGCCACGCGCCGCGAAAAGCCCGTCATCCAGGGCAGCTTGAGGTCGATCACGTCGCCGACGAGCTCCAGGCCGATGCGCTGCACCAGCGTCGCCGGCGCATCGGTGGCAACGGTCCACGGTGCGGCCGCTGAGTCCAGCTGCGTCATCCACTCTCGGGCGTGCGCTGCACTGGCGTCGACAAGGAAGCCGGGGTAGAGACTGTCGGCGCGCCCCCGCGTGAGCGTGAGAGCCTCGTCGAGCCCATAGAGGCGGCTGAAAATCTCGAGGTCGCTCGCCAGACTCACGACATAGGTCGCCAGGGGCACGTCCTCGCCCTGCAGCACACCGGGAACGCCGCTGCCGTCCCAGGCCTCGAAGACGGCGCGCAGCGCAGCTTCGGCCTCGGGACCCAGGCCGAGCATGTTCGCGATGTCGCCAGCAATCTCGCAATGGATGTGCGCCATCTCCACCACGGCGCCGGGAATGGGCGCACGCTGCGACGCGCGCATCCGCGGCTGCGCGGAGGCCAGCAGGGCACGCCGGCCCAGCACGTCGTCTTCGAGGAAGTCCGCGAACTCCTGCGCATTCGCCGTGCAACCCGACCAGCGCAGCAGCGCCACATGGCGCGCGACCTCGACCTGCGCCGCGTCGCAGCCGGCCTGCGTGGCGATCACTCCCGCCAGCCAGGCGGTGCGCAGCGAATGGTCGATCGGCTGGCCCATGCTCAGGTCGCCGATGAAGGCGAGCGCGCGGGCCGCGTCGAAGGCGGTGATGGTGGAGTCTTCAGGCATGGGAACGCGGAGGTGGGTGCGCAGCATCGCACAGCTGTCGGCTCGACGCTTGTCGGTCATTCGACCGATACCGCAGCAAGTGGCAACGCAGAAGAATCGTTGCACCCGCCTCGTGCGAGGCGCCCCTCCTCCTACACACCTCCTTCATGCCCGACGCTATCCAACCTCATCTGCAGCCCGCCGCCTGGCTGCGCAAGCTCTACTTCACTCGCGCGGCCTTTTCCTTCGTGTGGGTCGCGCTGGCCTTCACCGCGGCCAGGCACTCGCCCGTGCTGACGGCAGCGCTGCTGGTCATCTATCCGGCGTGGGACGCGCTGGCGAACCTGGTGGACGCCAGGATGACGGGCGGCACCCAGGCCAACCCGACCCAGATGCTGAACACCTGGATCAGCGCGATCGTCACGGCCGCCGTCGTGGTTTCTCTCGTGCTCGGTCTTCAGATCGGCCTGGTGATCTTCGGGATCTGGGCCATCGTCTCGGGACTTCTGCAGCTGGCGACGGCCATTCGCCGCCGCAAGAGCCAGCGGGGGCAGTGGGTGATGATGCTGAGCGGCGCACAGTCCGCGCTGGCCGGCGGCTTCTTCGTCGCCCGGCAAGGGACCGACGCCCCGGTCCTCCAGACGCTCGCAGGCTATGCGGCGGTGGGCGCCGTGTACTTCCTGATCTCCGGCCTCGTGATCCTGCTTCGCAAGCCGGATGCGCAGTCCGCGCAATCGCGCGCCGCCACGCCTACAGCAACTTCCACTTCCTCCGGTCGATGACGCGGCGGCGCGTGTCCATGTTCAGCTGCGAGAGCTCGATGGTCACCTGATCCTTCGTGATGTCGACCAGCCCCCAGTTGCGCTGCAGCGCGCCGACGGTGACGCCCGTGCGCAGCGCCGCACCCGAGGAGGTGGCTTCGAACAGGCTCCAGGCGCCCGCAGGCCATGGCACGGCGAAGCGGTTCTCGTGCACGTCGCCGCTCAGGATGACGATGCGGCGCTTCTCGGCGAGCTTGAGGATTGCAGCGTGCTCGGCCTTGCAATCCATCCAGGTCTCGCCGTGGCGGGCCTCGAAGGTGAGGCCGCTGGCGAGGAGGTGCACCGTCGCTGGGTCCGAATCCTCGATGGCCTTTTTCAGCTTCTTCATCTGCGCGGTGCCGAGCACGGCGTCCTCGCCACCCTTGGTCTTGTAGCTGCGCCCGTCCGTGAGGTGCAGCATCACGGCGCCGTCCGCGTCGGTGGCGTTGCTCAGCATGAGGGGCCGGTAGCCGGGCTCGGGCACGCCGGAGGCCCAGGGATCGCCGGCCTTGGGGAAGGTCTTCGGGTCGTGCGAGTCCAGCGCATCACAGTAGGCCTGGAACGCCGCGCGGGTCGGGTCCAGCAGGTGCCGGTACGAAGGCTGCCCCTGGATCTGCGCGCCGCAGGCGCCGTTCCACAGAAAGTCGTGGTCGTCCCAGATCGGATGAATCCGCAGGTCGGTCTTGCGCACCAGCTTGGCGAACTCCTTCTGGTTCAGCTGGTCGCGCAGCCGGCCGAAGGCATGGATCGCGAAGTCGTTCGCCCCCATCGCCTTGACCGCGCCCATGCTGGAGCCGTCCGCGTCGTAGTAGGCCGAGTCGCCCAGCAGCACCAGGTGCGTGGCGCCGGACGCACCGACCTGTGTCCAGACCGGCTGGTCCTTGAAGGTCTGGGCACTGAAGCAGGAAGTAAAGGCGATCTTCATCGGGAGGCTCCTCGTTGTGGGTGCGCGGATGCTAGGAGCCGCCTTGAAACGCCGCGTCCCCTGTCCATGGGAGTGCCCCGCCAGCCGCCGACATCCCCCTCCAAAGGCCCCGGGAATACCCTCTGAACCCCCTGCAATCTTCTTGCCTACATTTCTTGTATGCAAGAAAAAGCGATCCTTGCATGCAAAACCTCGACACGACACACGACAGGAGATTCCATGCCTCGCTTTGCCAAATCGCTTTTCGGACAGGTGGTCATCGCACTGGTGGTCGGCGTGCTCGTCGGCCTCTTTGCGCCCGAGTTCGCCGCCAAGCTCAAGCCCCTCGGTGACGGCTTCATCAAGCTGATCAAGATGATCATTCCCGTGCTGGTGTTCTGCGTGGTGGTGCATGGCATCGCCGGCGCGGGCGACCTCAAGCGCGTGGGCCGGGTCGGCGTGAAGGCGCTGATCTACTTCGAGGTGCTCACCACCATCGCGCTGGCGATGGGCCTGGTGCTGGCCTTCGTGTTCGAGCCGGGCGTGGGCATGAATGTCGACCCCAAGGCGCTCGACGCCAGCGCCATGAGCGCCTACGCCTCCAACGCCGACAAGCTCACGAGCGGCGGCACGGTCGAGTTCCTGATGAAGCTCATTCCCACCACGGTGGTGGCCGCCTTCGCGACCGGCGACGTGCTGCAGGTGCTGCTGTTCGCGGTGCTGTTCGGCTGCGCGCTCTCGCTGCTGGGCGATCGCGGCGCGCCGGTGGCGGCGGTGGTCGACGCGCTCTCGCTGGTGCTGTTCAAGATCATGGGGATCATCATCAAGCTGGCGCCGCTGGGCGTGCTGGGTGCCATCGCCTTCACGGTCGGCAAGTACGGCATCGGCTCGCTCAAGCAGCTGGGCATGCTGGTCGCCCTCTTCTACGGCGCGGTGCTGGTCTTCGTGTTCGTGGTGCTGGGGCTGGTGATGCGCATGTCGGGCTTCAGCCTGTGGAAGCTGCTGCGCTACCTGCGCGAAGAGCTGGCCATCGTGTTCGCCACCACCTCGTCGGACAGCGTGCTGCCGCAGATCATGGCCAAGCTGCGCCGCATGGGCATCCGCGACTCGACGGTGGGCCTGGTGATTCCCACGGGCTACTCGTTCAACCTCGACGCCTTCTCGATCTACATCACGCTGGCGGCCGTGTTCATCGCGCAGGCCACCAACACGCCGATCTCGATGGCCGACCTGCTGACCATCCTGGCGATCGCGCTGGTCACCTCCAAGGGCGCGCACGGCGTGCCGGGCTCGGCCATCGTGGTGCTCGCCGCCACGCTGCACGCGATTCCGGCGATTCCCGCCATCGGCCTGGTGCTGGTGCTGTCGGTCGACTGGTTCATGGGCATCGCCCGCGCGCTGGGCAACCTGATCGGCAACTGCGTGGCCACGGTGGCGATCGCCGCGTGGGAAGGCGACATCGACCGGGAGCGCGCGCATGCCGTGCTCGACGGCCGCGCCTCGCCGGACGACGAGCCGCTGGCCGGGGCTGCGCCCGTGGTACACACGAGCCCCGCCACAGCCACCCGCACGCACTGAACCCCATGCCCGCCGACGTCAGCCCCACCGCCATCGCCGAACGTGTCGTCGAGGCCATCCTCGCGCAGAAGCTCGCGCCCGGCGACCGGCTCGGCGAGCAGGCGCTGGCCGAGAACTTCTCGGTCAGCCGCACCATGGTGCGCGAGGCGCTGATGCAGCTGCAGGCGCGCGGTTTCGTGGAGGTGCAGTCGCGCCGCGGCTGGTACGTGGTGGAGCCCTCGGCCGAGGAAGCACGCGACGCCTTCTCGGCGCGCCGCATCGTCGAGGCCGGCATCCTGGCCGCGAGCGAGGGCCGCCCGCTGGGCCAGGTGATCCGCAAGCTGCGCGATCACATCGCCGACGAGCAGCGCGCCATCGAAGGCGCCGACGCCGCCACGCGCGCCTTCCTGCTGGCCGACTTCCACGTCTGCCTGGCCGAGCAGATGGGCCACCAGCTGCTGGTCGACGTGCTGCGCGACCTCACGGCGCGCACCACGCTGGCCGCCACGCTCTACCAGTCGAAGCACGAGGCCGGCCAGTCGTGCGCGGAGCACGGCGCGATCGTCGCGGCGCTCGAAGCCGGCGACATCGAACAGGCGCGCCAGCTCATGCTCGACCACATCGGCAATGTCGAACGGGCGCTGGAAGTCGACGCCACCGCCGAGCCCGACGCGCCCAGCCGGCTGCGCGCCACGCTGGCCCCCGTGGCGCTGCCGCGCGCAGCCAAGCGCTGATGCTGTGCCATGTCGTGCATTTGTCCCGCCATCAGCTATCAATCGGATAGCTGACACCTGCCGCCGGCATTGCGCCTGCGGCATTTTTCTTTGGGAAGACTCCTGCGCCGCGCAAGGGCGCGCCGGCTGACACAGCCCGGGGTTCCGGCTCGGCTACAGTCCGAGACACTTATGAACTCACCCCAACTCCAGCGCGGCGTCTTCCTCGCCCTGCTTGCTGCCGTCACCGTCGCCTTTCTGTGGGTGCTGATGCCGTTCTTCGGCGCGGTGCTCTGGGGGGTGGCGCTGGCGATCCTTTTCACGCCGCTCTACAAATGGCTGCTCCGGAAGATGCCCGGCCGGCGCAACGTCGCCGCGCTCTCCACGCTGACGATCTGCCTGGTCATCGTGATCCTGCCGCTGGCGATGGTGGGCGTGTCGCTGGTGCAGGAAATCGCGCTGATCACGCAGAGCATCCGCTCGGGCCAGATCAACTTCGCGTCGTACTTCCAGCAGATCCTGGACGCCACGCCGCAGTGGCTGCTGAACGTCGTGGAGCGCTTCAACCTGGGCGACATGGCGGCCTGGCAGGCGCGCATCTCGGCCATCGCGGGGCAGGCCAGCCAGCTCATCGCCAGCCAGGCGCTGGCCATCGGGCAGAACACCTTCGATTTCGTGGTCAGCTTCTTCGTGATGCTGTACCTGCTGTACTTCCTGGTGCGCGACGGCACCACGCTCTCCAAGACCATGCGCGACGCGCTGCCGCTGGCCAAGCCGCACACGCACTACCTGCTGAACAAGTTCACCACCGTGATCCGCGCCACCGTGAAGGGCAACGTGGCGGTGGCCATCGCGCAGGGCACCATCGGCGGGCTGGCCTTCTGGTTCCTGGGCGTGCAGGGCGCGCTGCTGTGGGCGGTGCTGATGGCCTTCCTGTCGCTGCTGCCGGCCGTGGGCGCGGCGCTCATCTGGGGGCCGGTGGCCATCTACTACCTGGCCACGGGCCACTTCTGGCAAGGCGGCGTGCTGATCTTCATCGGCGTGTTCGTGATCGGCCTGGTCGACAACATCCTGCGCCCCGTGCTGGTGGGCAAGGACACGCAGATGCCCGACTACATCGTGCTCATGTCCACCATCGGCGGCATGGCGATCTTCGGCATCAACGGCTTCGTGATCGGGCCGGTGATCGCGGCGCTGTTCATGGCCGCCTGGAGCCTGTTCGCGGACTCGGGCCATGTGGGCACGGGGCACGCGATCGAAGAAACCGCCGAAGCCCCGAAGAAGGACCAGGACAGGGCCTGACGCCGCGGCGCTCACGCCTTCTGCGTGCATTTCGCGCGCGCATTCACGCATTCCGTCGCATGACGCTGGGCACCGCCCGGCGACTGCGGGATCGTCGGGCCTCCTACACACCACGAGGCCTGTCATGCACCTTCCCGCTTTGCTCTCCCACCCCGCCACGCGCGCCCTGCTCGCTGTCGCCGCACTCGCACCGCTCGGGGCCCTGGCCGCCGACCTGAGCCTGAGCGTCGCCAACGGCCCGGCCGCTGGCGCCACGCTCTATGTCGCGCTGTACAACGACGCCGCCGGCTACACCGGCAGCAAGTCCGTCGCCTCGCAGACCGCGCCGATGCGCGAAGGCAAGGCCCGCTTCGTCTTCACCGACCTGGCGCCGGGGCGCTACGCGCTGCGCGCGTTCGCCGACGAGAACGGCAACGGCAAGCTCGACACCAACCTGATGGGCATGCCCATCGAGCGCTACGGCTTCTCCAACGACGCCAAGGGCAACCTCGGCGCGCCGGACTTCGAGGCCGCGGCGTTCCGCGTCGATGCCGACGCGCAGGCCGTCATCCACCTGCACTGAGGAGACACGGCCATGGAACGACGCGAACTCCTGCGCCTGCTGGCGACCGCCGGCGCCCTGCCCCTGCTCAGCCCGCTGGCACGTGCCGCCGGCGCCACCGACAACTGGCAAGCCCAGTTCGAAGCCGCCGACGCCCCGTGGAAGATCGGCTTCGTCACGCCTCCGGGCGACCTGCCGCTGACCCGCGCCACCGTGCGCGGACGTTTTCCCGACGCCGTGGCCGGCACGCTGTTTCGCGTCGGCCCGGCCGGCCACGACCTGGGCGGCGAGCGCTACCACCACTGGTTCGACGGCGACGGCATGGCGCACCGCTTCGTGATCGAAGGCACCAACGTGCGGCACCAGGGCCGCTACGTCGCCACGGCCAAGCGCGTGGCCGAAGTGAAGGCCGGTCGCCACCTGACCGAGGCCTTCGGCACCATCCTGCCGGGCGTGGAGCCGCCGACCTCCGCCGACGCCATCAACGTCGCCAACACCAGCGTGCTGCCGATGCAGGGCGAGGTGCTGGCACTGTGGGAAGGCGGCTCGGCCACGCGCCTCGATGCGCGCACGCTCGACACCCTCGGCGTGAAGACCTGGCGCGCCGACCTCGCGGGCATGCCCTTCTCGGCGCACCCCAAGGTCGACCCGGACGGCACGGTGTGGAACTTCGGCGTGAGCGCCAGCCAGAGCCTGCTCGCGCTGTACGAGATCGGCCCCGACGGCGCCTTGCGCCGCGCGGCCGTCGTGCCGGTGCCCGAGCTGCCCATGATTCACGACTTCGCCGTCACCGCGCGGCACCTCGTGTTCCTGATGCCGCCGCTGGTGTACGACGGCAAGCGCAAGGAGGCGGGTGCGAGCTTTCTCGACGCCCATGTCTGGCGGCCCGAACTCGGCATGCGCGCGCTGGTGGTCGACAAGCAGAACTGGGACAAGCGCCAGCTGCTCGAGCTGCCGGCCGGCTTCCTGTTCCACGTCGGCAATGCGTGGGAAGAAAACACGCCGCGCGGTGCGCGCATCCACATCGACTACGTGCGCACGCCGAACGCCGAGTCGGTGTTCACCAGCAACCGCGAGATCATGCGCGCGCGCCGCGTGCGACTCAACGAACCGCATCTGACCGTCGCCACGCTCGACCTGGGCACCGGCCAGGCCACGCAGCGCGAACTGCCGCTGGAGGCCGAGTTCCCCCGCATCGACCCGCGCCGCGTCGGCCTGCGCCATCGCCAGGTGGTCCATGCCACGCAGACCCGCGCCGACGTGCCCGGCTTCGGCGCGGTCGCACTCACCGACATCGAGACCGGACGCAGCCAGCGCTTCAGCTACGGCGCGCAGGCCATCGCCGAGGAACACGTCTTCGTGCCCGATGGCACCAAACCCGGCTGGGTGCTGGGCACGGCGCTGGACTTCGCAAGGCAGCGGACGGTGCTGTCGTGCTTTGCTGCAGATCACCTGGCGGCAGGACCCGTAGCACAGGCGACCTTGCCCTATGCGTTGCCGCTGGGTCTGCACGGGGCCTTCGTGAGGGCCTGACGATCACCCGCAGCGCATCCATGTGCCCAGGACACTGGGTGCTTCCCGCAGCGGAATAAGGGCGGGGGACATTCGCGGAGGGAAGTAACCGGTGGCCTGGGCACGCGCCCTGAACAAGCCACCCCGTCAGGCGTCCCACCACCCTTCGTCAAAGCGCCCTTGCAGAAAGGCCACGAACCCCGACACCTTCCCAGGCACCAGCTTCGGCGAAGGAAACACCGCGTGGATCTCCTGCTCAGGCAACGCGTGGTCGCCCAGCACCTGATGCACCTTGCCGGCCGCCAGCGACTCGCTCGCCACGTAACGCGGCATCAGCGCAATGCCCAACCCGTCACGCGCCGCAGCCAGCACCGCCGACAGGTTGTTCGAGCGAAAACGCCCCGACACCGGCACCGTCACCGGATCGCCCTTGGGCGTGTGCATGCGCCAGAACTCGTCGCCCACCACACTGCTGTAGATCAGCGCCACGTGCGCGCTCAGGTCCTGTGCGCGCTTGGGCGTACCGTGCTTCTTCAGGTAGGCCGGCGAGGCCACCATGACCCACGGATTGGCCCCAAGGTAACGCGCGCCCAATGACGAATCGGCCAGCTTGCCCATGCGGATCGCCACGTCGATGCCCTGCGCGATGAGGTCGACATAGCGGTCCTCGAAGCTCAGGTCGAGCTGCACCTGCGGATGCCTGCGCATGTACTCCAGCGCCAGCGGCACCACCACGCGCCGCCCGAAAGCCACCGAAGTGCCCACGCGCAACAGCCCCTGCGCCTGGTTCTGCCGCAGCTGCACGATGCTGTCGGCCTCCTCCGCGTCGCGCACGATGGTCTTGCACTTCTCGTAGTACAGCGCGCCCGGCTCCGTGAGGCTCACGCCGCGCGTGTTGCGGTTGAGCAGCCGCACCTTCAGCCGCGCCTCGGTGGCCGCGACCTGCTTGGTCACGGTGGGCTGCGTGGTGTTGAACTCGCGCGCCGCCTTCGAGAAGCTGCCGGTCTCGACCACGCGCACGAACATTTCCATAGCCAATAGACGGTCCATGGCCGGATAGTAGCCAGTTATTCCGCAGCGGAATAGGTTTTATGGCCGGCAGCCGTCTTCTTGGAATGCGCCCCGCTTCCTACAGTGAGGCCACCTCAAGGAGACTTCTAATGGCAAAGATGACAGCGGTCCAGGCCGCAGTTCTGGTGATGGAAAAAGAAGGCGTGACGCAAGCCTTCGGCGTGCCCGGTGCGGCAATCAACCCGCTGTACTCGGCCCTGCGCCAGCGCGGCAGCATCGCGCACATTCTTGCGCGCCACGTCGAGGGCGCCTCGCACATGGCCGAGGGCTACACCCGCGCCGTGGCCGGCAACATCGGCGTGTGCATCGGCACCTCGGGCCCCGCGGGCACCGACATGATCACGGGCCTGTACTCGGCCTGGGCCGATTCCATTCCCATTCTCTGCATCACCGGCCAGGCGCCGCGCGCCCGCCTGTACAAGGAAGACTTCCAGGCGGTCGACATCGAGTCGATCTCCAAGCCCGTCACCAAGTGGTCGGTCACGGTGCGCGAACCCGGCCAGGTGCCGCAGGTGTTCCAGCAGGCCTTCCACCTGATGCGCTCGGGCCGCCCGGGCCCGGTGCTGATCGACCTGCCCTTCGACGTGCAGATGGCGCAGATCGAATTCGACATCGACGCCTACGAACCGCTCAAGCCCTACAAGCCGGCTGCCACGCGCGCCCAGGCCGAGAAGGCCATCGCCATGCTCAACGCGGCCGAGCGCCCGCTGATCGTGGCCGGCGGCGGCATCATCAACGCCGACGCCTCCGACCTGCTGGTGCGCTTTGCCGAAGCCACCGGCGTGCCGGTGATCCCCACGCTCATGGGCTGGGGCACCATTCCCGACGACCACCCGTTGATGGCCGGCATGTGCGGCCTGCAGACCAGCCACCGCTACGGCAACGCCACGATGCTGGCTTCGGACTTCGTGCTGGGCATCGGCAACCGCTGGGCCAACCGCCACACCGGCTCGGTCGACGTCTACACCAAGGGCCGCACCTTCGTGCACGTGGACATCGAGCCCACGCAGATCGGCCGCGTGTTCACGCCCGACTTCGGCATCGTCTCCGATGCCAAGGCCGCGCTCGAACTCTTCGTGCAGGTGGCCGAGGAAATGAAGGCCGCCGGCAAGCTGCCCTCGCGCAGCGCCTGGGCCGGCGAGTGCCGAGAGCGCAAGAAGACCATGCTGCGCAAGACCAACTTCGACGCCGTGCCGATGAAGCCGCAGCGCGTGTACCAGTGCATGAACAACCACCTGGAACGCGACACCTGCTACGTGAGCACCATCGGCCTGTCGCAGATCGCGGCGGCGCAGTTCCTGCACGTGTACAACCCGCGCCACTGGATCAACTGCGGCCAGGCCGGCCCGCTGGGCTGGACCATTCCCGCCGCGCTGGGCGTGCGCGCCGCCGACCCGACGCGCAAGATCGTCGCGCTCTCGGGCGACTACGACTTCCAGTTCATGATCGAAGAGCTGGCCGTGGGCGCGCAGTTCAAGCTGCCCTACCTGCACATCGTGGTGAACAACTCGTACCTCGGGCTGATCCGCCAGTCGCAGCGCGGCTTCGAGATGGACTACTGCGTGCAGCTCGCGTTCGACAACATCAACGCACCGGCCGACGCTGGCGTCGAAGGCAGCTACGGCGTCGATCACCTCAAGGTGGTCGAGGGCCTGGGCTGCAAGGCGATCCGCGTGCACAAGCAGGAAGAAATGGCGCCCGCCATCGCCCGCGCCGAGGCGCTGATGGCCGAGTTCCAGGTGCCGGTCGTCATCGAGGTGATGCTGGAGCGCGTGACCAACATCGCGATGGGCACCGAGATCGACGCCATCAACGAATTCGAGCCGCTGGCCGAGAGCACGGCCGACGCACCCACGGCCCTCGCCGTGGCGATGCTGGACTGACCGAGGAGACAAGAGACATGCCCAAGTTCGCAGCCAACCTGACGATGCTCTTCACCGAGCTGCCCTTCATGCAGCGCTTCGAGGCGGCCGCCAAGGCCGGCTTCCAGGCGGTGGAGTATCTGTTCCCCTACCCCTTCGAGAAGAAGGAACTCGCCGCCGCCCTGCGCGCCAACGGCCTGCAGCAGGTGCTGCACAACCTGCCCGCGGGCGACTGGGACAAGGGCGAGCGCGGCATCGCCTGCCACCCGGACCGCACCGGCGAGTTCCGCGAAGGCATTGCCGTCGCCATCGACTACGCCACGGCGCTGGGCTGCCCGCAGCTCAATTGCCTGGTGGGCAAGGTCCCGGCCGGCGTGAGCACCGAGGCCGCGCACAAGACCGTGGTCGAGAACCTGCGCCTGGCCGCCCGCGAGCTGGAAGCAGCCGGCCTGCGCCTGCTGATCGAGCCGATCAACACCTTCGACATTCCCGGCTTCTTCCTCACGCGCACCGACCAGGCGCTGGCGCTGATCGACGAGGTGGGTTCGTCCAACCTGCGCGTGCAGTACGACATCTACCACGCGCAGCGCATGGAAGGCGAACTGGGCAACACGCTCACGAAGAACCTGGCGCGCATCGGCCACATCCAGCTGGCCGACAACCCCGGCCGTGGCGAACCTGGCACGGGCGAGATCAACTACCCGTGGCTGTTCCAGCACATCGATGCGCTGGGCTACGACGGCTGGATCGGCTGCGAATACAAGCCCCGCGTCACCACCGTCGAAGGCCTCGGATGGCGCGAAGCCCTCACGAAGAAGCAATGAACGTTCACGAAGGAAACAGAGACATGACCACTGCAGCAGCACAAAAAATCGGATTCATCGGCCTGGGCATCATGGGCGCCCCCATGGCGGGCCACCTGCTCGACGCAGGCCACGAGCTCTTCGTGAACACGCACGGCAATACGCCCGAGCCCTTCGTCTCGAAGGCCACCATCTGCGCCTCGGCAGCCGAGGTGGCACGCAAGGCCGACATCGTCTTCATCATGGTGCCCGACACGCCTGACGTGGAGAAGGTGCTGTTCGGCGCACCGGGCGCGGAAGGCGTGGCCGACGGCCTGAAGGGTTCGAACGGCAAGATCGTGGTGGACTGCAGCTCCATCGACCCGATCGCCACCAAGGAATTCGCACGCCGCATCGTCGCGCTGGGCGCCGGCTACATCGACGCGCCGGTCTCGGGCGGCGAAGTGGGCGCCAAGGCCGCGAGCCTGACGATCATGTGCGGCGGCGACGAAGGCACCTTCGGCCGCGTGAAGCCCCTGCTCGACAAGATGGGCAAGAACGTGACGCTGGTGGGCGGCGCGGGCGACGGCCAGGTCTGCAAGGTGGCCAACCAGATCATCGTGGCGCTGAACATCGCGGCCGTGAGCGAGGCGCTGGTGTTCGCCTCGAAGGCCGGTGCCGATCCGGCCAAGGTGCGCCAGGCGCTGATGGGCGGCTTCGCCAGCTCGCGCATTCTCGAAGTGCACGGCGAACGCATGATCAAGCGCACCTTCGCGCCGGGCTTCCGCATCGCGCTGCACCAGAAGGACCTGAACCTCGCGATGCAAAGCGCCCGTTCGCTGGGCGTGGCGCTGCCGCAGACCGCGAACGCGGCGCAGCTGATGAACGCATGCGCGGCGATGGGCTACGGCCAGCTGGACCACTCGGCGCTGGTGAAGGCACTTGAGGCCCTCGCCCAGCACACGGTGGCTCCTGACTAAGCACTCCCCCAGGCTTCGCGCACTTCGTGTCGCTTCGCCAACCCCCTCGCCGGGGGCAACACCTGCGGCCCGGCAAAGCCGGTTCCGCGGGTTCCACGAAGGATCAGGTCTTCGCGGTCTCCAGAGACTCTTTCAGATTGCGCCGGCGCCATGCCCAGGTCTTCACGGCCTGCGGCAGGATGCCCAGGCACGACGCGTAGTACGTCACCTTGAAGCCCCAGAAGCGCGGCCCGATGGGCGTGTTGCGGAACAGGTCGCCGGCCAGGATGGACAGCAGCGCCTCCTGCATGCGCCAGATGTTGCGCGGCGCCATGAACAGGCGCCGGATCGCCGGCGAGGTGATGCGGTAGATGAACCACGAGAACATCTTCGGCCCGTGCTTCATCACCTTCTCGTAGTGGCGGAAAGCCTTCTCGGCCTCCTTCGCCTCGCCCTTGAGCCAGTGGTCGGCGCAGGTCGCGGCCTCGAAGCCGCTGTTCATCGCCAGGTACACGCCCGAGGAGAACATCGGGTCGACGAAGGCATAGGCGTCGCCCACCATCATGAAACGGTCGCCGCGGCAGAACTTCGAGTCGTAGGCGTAGTTGCCGGTGGAGGTGGCGCCTTCCATCAGCGTGGCGTTCTTCAGGCGCGCGGCCAGCTTGGGCGCGAGCGCGATGGTTTCCATGAGGAAGTCTTCGAGCGAGCCCTTGCGGCGCTTGAAGTAGGCCGGCGAGGCCACAGCGCCCACGCTCACGGTGCCGTCCTTCAGCGGGATGTACCAGAACCAGCCATGGTCGAACCAGAACAGCGAGATGTTGCCCTCGAAGCGGCCCGGCCGGCGCTCGGCGTTGGCGAAGTGGCCGTACAGCGCCGCGCTCGCATGCTTGCGGTTGCGCTGCTTGGCGTCGAACTGGTTCGACAGCAGCGTGTCGCGCCCGCTGGCGTCGATCACGAAGCGCGGGCGCCACTGGGTCTCGGTGCCGTCGTCGGCCTTGACCTTCACCAGTGGGCGGTTGTCGGGCGTTCCCTTGCCGGCATCCATGTCGACGCCGGTGACGCGCCGGCCCTCGAAGGTGCGCGCGCCGCGCTTGCCAGCGTGGCGGAACAGCAGCTCGTCGAATTCCGAACGGCGCACGTGCACCGCATAGGGAAAGCTCTTGTCCATGGCCTGGCCGAAGTCGAAGTGGCTGCTGTGGTCGTGCCAGGGCGAGACGAATTCCGCGCCGTGCTTGCGCAGGCCGATGGCCTCGACCTCGGTGCGCACGCCGAGCCGGTCGAACAGCGGCATGTTCATCGGCAGCAAGGATTCGCCGATGTGAAAGCGCGGGTGCTGCGCCTTCTCGAGCAGCACCACGTCGTGCCCCTTGTCGGCCAGCAGGGCAGCCACCGTGGAGCCCGAGGGGCCTCCGCCGATGACCACGACGTCCGGCTCGGTGCCGGTGAAAGGTCCGGGTGTCATGCGTTGTCCCTCCGTGTTGTTCTTTGGTTGTGGACGTTGGTTCACCGCACCGCCCGTGCGGCACGGATTTGCCCCCCAGAAACGGGGGTGTTGAAGTTTAGCGAGTCGGCAGACCCTTCCAATCCGGCGGAAGATGGAGGGTCTCGTCGTTCCCCCCGAGAGAAGAGGCTTCGCTTTTGCGGTAGCCTCATTGCCCGCCAGAACCTAGGAGACTTTTCAAATGGCTGCATCCCTGTCCCCCGCTGAAGAAGCACTTCGAGAAGCAGCGCGCGAATACCACCGCTCGCCCGTCAAGGGCAAGATCTCGATCACCCCCACCAAGCCCCTGCTGAACCAGCGCGACCTGTCGCTGGCCTATTCGCCGGGCGTGGCCTACCCCTGCCTCGACATTGCGGAAGATCCCGCGCTCGCGGCCGAATTCACCGCCCGCGGCAACCTCGTGGGCGTCATCACCAACGGCACCGCCGTGCTGGGCCTGGGCAACATCGGCCCGCTGGCCTCCAAGCCCGTGATGGAAGGCAAAGGCTGCCTGTTCAAGAAATTTGCCGGCATCGACGTGTTCGACATCGAACTGGCCGAGAACGACCCCGACAAGCTGGTCGACATCATCGCCGCGCTGGAGCCCACGCTGGGCGGCATCAACCTCGAGGACATCAAGGCCCCCGAGTGCTTCTACATCGAGAAGAAGCTGCGCGAGCGCATGAACATCCCGGTGTTCCACGACGACCAGCACGGCACGGCCATCATCTCGGCCGCGGCGCTGCTCAACGGCCTGGAACTGGTCGGCAAGAAGATCGAAGACGTGAAGATCGCCGTCTCGGGCGCCGGCGCCGCCGCCATCGCCTGCCTGGACGTGATGGTCGGCCTGGGCGCCAAGCCGGCCAACATCTACGCCTGCGACTCCAAGGGCCTGATCTACATGGGCCGCGCGGGCGGCTTCGACGAATCGAAGGCACGCTACGCCCAGAAGGACACCGGTGCCCGCACCCTGGCCGACGTGGTGAAGGACGCCGACGTGTTCCTGGGCTGCTCGGCCCCCGGCGTCATGAGCGCCGAGATGGTCAAGACCATGGGCACGCAGCCGATCATCCTGGCACTGGCCAACCCCGAGCCCGAGATCCGCCCCGAGCTGGCCAAGGCCGTGCGGCCCGACTGCATCATCGCCACGGGCCGTTCGGACTACCCGAACCAGGTCAACAACGTGCTGTGCTTCCCGTACATCTTCCGCGGCGCGCTCGACTGCGGCGCCAGCAAGATCACGGAAGAAATGAAGCTGGCCTGCGTGCGCGAGATCGCCGACCTGACCAAGGCCGACATCAGCGAAGAAGTGGCTACCGCCTACGCCGGCCAGGAGCTGGCCTTCGGCCCCGACTACATCATTCCGAAGCCTTTCGACTCGCGCCTGATCCTGCGCATCGCGCCGGCCGTGGCCAAGGCGGCCGCCGCCTCGGGCGTGGCCACGCGCCCGATCGAGGACATGGAGGCCTACCGCCAGCACCTGACGCGCTTCGTCTACCAGACCGGCATGTTCATGCGCCCGGTGTTCAGCGCCGCCAAGGTGTCCGCCACCAAGCGCGTGGCCTACGCCGAAGGCGAGGACGAGCGCGTGCTGCGCGCCGCCCAGTGGGCCGTCGACGAAGGCCTGGCCAAGCCCATCCTGGTGGGCCGCCCGGCCGTGATCGAGGCACGCATCCAGAAGGCCGGCCTGCACATCCGCCCCGGCACCGACTTCGAGATCGTGAACCCCGAGGACGATCCGCGCTTTCGCACCTACTGGGAGAGCTTCCACAAGATCATGGGCCGCCGCGGCGTGACGCCGGAAGCCGCCAAGACCATGGTGCGCCGCTCCAACACCACCATCGCCGCGCTGATGCTGCACCTGGGCGACGCCGACGCGATGATCTGCGGCCTGGTCGGGCGCTTCGACGTGCACCTGGAGCACATCCGCAACCTGATCGGCCTGAAGCGCGGCGCGCCCGGCTTTGCCACGCTGAACGCGCTCACGCTCGACAAGCGCACGGTCTTCATCACCGACACCAACGTGAACGAAGACCCGAGCGCCGAGCTGCTGGCCAGCATCGCGGTGATGGCGGCCGAAGAGGTGCGCCGCTTCGGCCTGCCGCCGAAGGTGGCCTTCCTCTCGCACTCGAACTACGGCACCTCCAGCCGCGGCTCGGCACGCAAGATGCGCCTGGCCCGCGACCTGTTCGCGCAGATGGCGCCCGACATCGAGTGCGACGGCGAGATGCACGGCGACGCCGCGCTGTCGGAAGACATCCGCCGCACCGCCCTGCCCGAGACCACGCTCTCGGGCGAGGCCAACCTGCTGGTGTGCCCGAACCTCGACTCGGCCCACATCCTCTACAACGTGCTGAAGATGACCGGCGCGAACGGCATCACGGTCGGCCCGATCCTGCTGGGCGGCGCCGCCTCGGCCCACGTGCTGACGCCGTCGTCGACGGTGCGCCGCATCATCAACATGACGGCACTGGCCGTGGCGAAGGTCACCGTCCGGGACTGACGCGGCCCCACGCGTGAACGAACAACGCCCCGTCGCGGTCTCCGTGATGGGGCGTTTTTTCTGGCGCGCGAACGCTCAGGCGTGAACCGGCGACACCACCGGCACATCCGCCGGATCGAACACGTTCCAGGCCCGCAGCTCCTTGTCTTCGGGCGGCGGTTCTCCGCTGCCGACGCGGCTGGGCGTCCAACCGAAACGCTGTTTCATATCGGCCAATGCCTCGGCGCGCTTGAAGGCGGCCAGCGCCGAATCGATGACAGGCACGCCCAGCGTGTCCTGCAGCTGACGGTAGAAGCCGAATTCCAGCGTGCAGCCGAGGATCAGTGCCTCGGCGCCGTCTTCGTCGATGGCGTGGCGGCCCTGCGCGATCATGCGGCGTACGGTCTCGTCGCGGTCGCGCTGGAAGTCTTCCACGCCGAGTTCGAGCGCGCGGAACGACGCGATCAGGTGCGCGTGGCCGTACTCGCGCACGCGCGACTCGATGCGAGGCACCCACTTGCGCCGCCCGACGATCACCGACACCTTCTGCGCCAGGTTGGCCGCGACCTCGAACGAGGCCTGGCACGGCGCGACCACCACGGTCCGGCCGGAAATCTCGCGCGCCTCGACCAGCGCCGGGTCGTAGAAGCAGCCGACCACCACCGCGTCGAAGCCCTGCTGCGCGGTGTCGCGCACGGCGCGCACGATGTCGCCGCTCAGCAGGCCCTCGTAGCTCTGGTACTCGACGTGGTGCTGCACCGAGGCGTTGCGCAGCGACACCACCTCGACCTCGGTGCCAGGGTTCTTCACCTCGGCGAACTCCTGCGCGAAGCGCGCGTTGTAGGTGTCGTTGCCGACGGCCCGGATCCAGCGGATGCGCAGTGTCATGTCGCGTCTCCTTGTCGCCCCGTACCGCTCAGGCCACCTCGGCCGGGGCGAAGGCCTCGCCGAGCGACTTCTCGAGCGGGCGGTACAGCTCGGGCATGAACATGGTGCGCGACAGCAGCAACCGCGCGCGCGGTGCCACCAGCACGCGCAGCCGTGCACCCTCGCGCACATGGGCCGACACCACGGGCTTGCCGTCTTCGGAGAAGGTCATGATCAGGTCGGGGAAGCGCGCGATGCGTTCACCGCCCTGCACCAGCAGCATGTACTCGTTGATGAAGCGCAGCGTGGTGCCGGCCGCGTCGTCGAGCTCGACGACGCCGACGTCCAGCCCTTCCTGCTGCTCGCAGCGGTAGCTGCGCACCGTGCCCTCGGCGACGAGGCGGCCATCGAGCGAGCGGGCCACGGCATCGACGCCGCCGTCGAGAAAAGTCTGGCCCAGCGCGATGGCATGGCTGATGGCGCCGGGCGCACCGTGCTGGCGCGCGTAGCCCACCGTGACCGGGTTGCGCGCCACGGCCACGAGGCCGCCCGCCTCCACCGAGGCGCGGCGCACCACGGCCGAAGTCTGCTCGAGGCGGCCGGACACCACGCCCTCCACGTACCGATGCGGCTCGCCGCCCGCGTAGGCCTGCACCGAGAGGTAATCGGGCTCGGTGTGCAGGCCCAGCGCGCCCATCACGCTCGACGGATGGGCGCGGCCGTTGCAGGCGAGATCGATCACGGGCAGGCCCGTCATCGCGGCGTGGAACCAGCCGTTGACCGTGGTCTCGGCGCCGTTCTCGTTGGCATGCAGCGCGACCAGCTTCTGGCCCGCCGGCAGCTCGCGGCGCAGCAGCTCGAGCGTGCGCAGCAGGTGCGCGGGCTGCACGTGCGGATCGGGCGCGGCCGGCGCACCGACGAGCGCCATGGTGGCGGTGAGCGCGGCGTCGTCGAACTCGTCGACGCTCCACAGCTGCGGCGTGCCGACCTGCAGCGCCAGGCGCGCGGCGCGCTCGCCGGCCTCGATCAAGCCGCCGCCGCCGCCGCCGAGGATGGCGCCGCCCCAGATGGCCGCGCGGACGTCGTCGCTGGTCAGATTGCGTTTCATGGATTCGTTTCCTGTATGTGTGTGATGGAGGGAAGAAGAAGAAAAGGAGGCGGAGCTACTTGCGCAGGCTCTTCACCACGCCCGAGAAGAAGCTGTAGAGCGCGTCGCCCGCGATCACGCCGCCGGCGAACACTTCGAGCCGTTCGCGCGCCGAGGCACCCAGCACGCCATGCATAGCCAGGCGGCAGGCGATGCCGGCCGCGACCATCCAGCCGGCCATCGGGCTCGCGATGAGCAAACCGGTGGCGAACAGCACGCCGAGCTGCTGGCGCGGCCCGCCCACCAATTGCAACAGTGCACCGGGCACGGCCCACAGCGCGAGGTTGCGCGCGGTCTCGCCCGAGATGCCGGCCTTGATCGCGGCGACGTAGGCGGCATTGATGGGCGCGGTCTGGTGGTTGGCGAAGAAGAGCTGGTACGAGCAGGCGACCACCACGATCGCCACACCGAAGCCGACCATTCCCGCGATCATCTGTTCGCGCCGGCCTTCCAGCTCGAAGGCCGTGCCCGATTGCTCGCCGCGCAGCAGGTGTCCGGCCTTGAGGTCATAACCCATGTCGGCGAAGGCCGGGCCGGTGGCGGCCGAGAAGCCGGCCAGCACCACCAGCGCCTCGGGCGGAAAGCCGATCAGGATGCCCAGCAGCAGCGAGATCAGCGCCACCGCGAAGGCCGGGAACCAGCCCGAGTGCATGGCCGCGATGCCGACGATCAGCTCGTGCACGAAGGCCGCGAAGGTGCCGTACACGATGAAGCAGGCCAGCATGCCCGGCGACATGCCGGTGTAGATGCCGGTGCCCGCGCACAGCAGCACCATGATCGCGAGGTAGCCCGCGCCGCCCAGCTTGAGCGAGCGGCCGAGCACGCTGGCGCCGCGTGCCTCGGCGAGCGCTTCCTGCGTCTCTTGCGTCGTGGCAGCAGCACCAGGCGCGCGCTCGTGCTTCTTCAGCACCACCCGCGCCACTTGCACCAGCGCGACGAGGCCGGCGCCGATCATCATCCCGTGCGGCACGTAGCGCGTGCCGATGTCGAAGCCGAACAGCGTCGCCGAGTAACCGCGCACCAGCAGCCCGATGCCGAAGGCCGTCATCGCGCCCAGCCCGCCGATCAGCGCCACGCCGAAGGCCGACATCGGCAGCTTGAACACCGCGCCCGCCACGCCGGTGGCCAGCCCGCCCAGCAGCAGCCAGGCCTGCTTGCCGCCCCCGTCGCCGGCCTTGATGGCCTCGGCCGCCGCGATGCCCAACGGCCACGGGTTCTTGGCCGGGAAGGCGGGCGTGTCGAACATGCGGTAGAGCAGCCAGGCATCGAGCAACATCGCCAGGCTCACGCCGATGAGCATCGGCACCACCATCTGCGGCAGGCCGAACAGGAACGGAATGCCGATCGGCAGGAACAGGCTGTTGGCCGCGCCGAAGGTGGCCGACGAGATGCTCGTCTGCGCGAGGTTCTGCGCATGCACCGAGCGGAAGCCCCGGAACATGGCCAGCGGCACGCGCGCCAGCGTCATCGCCGCGAGCGCGCCGATCAGCGAGGTGCTCGGCGTGATGCCCAGGCTCGCCAGCATCTGGATGCCGACGATGGCGCCGAACACGCTCAGCACCACCGTGAGGATCAGGTTGGCGGGCGCGAGCGCCTTGGGATGCAGTGCGGCGTGCCCCGCGCCCTTGTCTTCCAGCGGCGCGACGGCGGTCACTTCATGGTGCATGGTCATTCCTCGTTAGTTCCATATTTTGGAACTATGTCCAATAAAATTGAACTGAATGATAAAACCGTGCTTTCGGCTGTCAAGCGGGCCTTCACCCGGGTGGACCGGGTCGGCCGGAAAACCGTGCCGGCGCCGAACCTATGATTCCCACCCCAACCCATCGAGAACTATGAGCACCCTTGCCAACGCCATGGACGTCCTGAAGCTGATCGCGCGGCTTCGCCGCGACATCACGGTGACCGACGTCGTGACCGAGCTGGGCCTGCCCAAGAGCTCGGCCTCGCGCACGCTGAGCATGATGGCCGGCTACGGTTTTCTCGACCGCGACGCGGTCACGCGCGCCTACCGCCCGGGCGGCGTGATCATGGAAGCCTCGTACCACTTCCGCGCCTCGCGCAACGCCGCCTCGCTGGTCGAGGAAGCGCTCGACGCGCTCGTGCGCGAGACGGGCTACACCGGCTACATCAACGTGCTCGACGGCGCGGACACACTCGTGATCCAGATGCGCGCCGGCGCCGGCGCGCTGCAGATCTACACGCCGCCCGGCAGCCGCGCGCCCGCGTATTCGAGCGCCATGGGCCGCGCGCTGCTGGCCCGCCTGGGCGACGACGAAGTCGGCGGCCTGCTCGGCGCCCGCCTCGACCAGGGCCGCGGCCATGCACCGAAAACGCGCAAGGACCTGTTCGCCCGCCTGGCCGTGATCCGCGACACCGGCTGGGCGCTCTCGCGCGGCGAGTACGTGACCAACGTGGCCGGCATCTCCTCGGCGGTGCTCGACCCGGCCACGCGCCAGGCCTACGCCTTCGGCATCGCGCTGCCCGCGGAGGAGCTCTCCGATCCGCTGGTGGAGCGCTTCGGCGCCACCGTGCGCGACGCCGCCAGCAGCGTGGGCAAGCGCGTGGGCGATCCGTACTGGCTCGCCTTCGGCGCCAGCGTCCCTTGAAACCGAAGGGACTTCCCACTGGCGGTGCGGATTCCAGAGGCAGCGCACCGCCTTGAGTCGCGGGAAGGGTTCGCACCAATCACGTGCGGGCACCGTTTTTGCTTGAATGCCGAAGCATTCACATTCACGGAACCTGCATGAACAAGCGTCAACTGATCCAGTCCTTCCTCGCCGCCTCGGCCCTCAGCTTCGGCCTGTCCTCGGCCATGGCCCAGAGCCCGACGCCGATCAAGTTCCAGCTCGACTGGCGCTTCGAGGGGCCCGGCGCCTTCTTCACGCATCCGGCCGCCAAGGGCTACTTCAAGGCCAGCGGGCTCGACGTCACGGTCGACGCCGGCAACGGCTCGGGCGGCGCGGTCACGCGCGTGGCCTCGGGCGCCTACGACATGGGCTTTGCCGACCTCGCGGCGCTGATGGAATTCCACGCCAACAACCCCGACAGCCCGAACAAGCCGGTCGCGGTGATGATGGTCTACAACAACACACCGGCCTCCGTCATGACGCTGAAGAAGAGCGGCATCACCAAGCCCGCCGACCTCACCGGCAAGAAGCTCGGCGCACCCGTGTTCGACGCCGGCCGCCGCGCCTTCCCGATCTTCGCCAAGGCCAACAACATCGGCGCCGTGAACTGGACCGCCATGGACCCCACGTTGCGCGAGACCATGCTGATGCGCGGCGACATCGACGCCATCACCGGCTTCACCTTCACCTCGCTGCTGAACCTGGAGGCGCGCGGCGCCAAGGCGGCCGACGTCGTGATCCTTCCCTACCCCGACTACGGCGTGAAGCTCTACGGCAACGCGATCATCGCCTCGCCCAAGCTCATCAAGGAGAACCCGGCGGCGGTCAAGGCGTTCCTCGCGGCCTTCACCAAGGGCGCGAAGGAAGTGATCGCCAATCCGGCGGTCGCGATCGAATCGATCAAGGCGCGCGACGGCATCGTCAACAGCACGCTCGAAACGCGCCGCCTCAAGCTCGCGATCGACACCGTCATCAACACCGCCGACGCGCGCGCCGAGGGCTTCGGCCAGATCAACGCCGGACGCCTGTCGCTGATGGCCTCGCAGGTGTCGGACGCCTTCGCGACCAAGACCCGTGTCAATGCCGACGCCGTGTGGAACGGCACCATGCTGCCGCCCGCGGCCGACCTGAACATCCTGCGCAAGTAAACGATGGCGGAGACCGACAACGCCCCCTTCGTCGACTTCCAGGATGTCTGGCTTGCCTACAACGAGGAGCTGCTGCGCGCCAACCACTTCGCGGTCGAGGCCATCGACCTGAAGGTCAGGCGCGGCGAGTTCATCGCCATCGTCGGGCCCTCGGGCTGCGGCAAGTCGACCTTCATGAAGCTCACCACGGGGCTGAAGATGCCCTCGATGGGCAAGATCCGCATCGACGGCCAGCCCGTGACCGGGCCGCTGAAGATCTCGGGCATGGCCTTCCAGGCGCCCTCGCTGCTGCCCTGGCGCACCACGGTCGACAACGTGCTGCTGCCGCTGGAAATCGTCGAGCCCTACCGCTCGAACTTCAAGGCCAAACGCAAGGAATACGAGGAGCGTGCCCGCCGCCTGCTGCAGAAGGTGGGCCTGGGTGGCTACGAGGACAAGTTCCCGTGGCAGCTCTCGGGCGGCATGCAGCAGCGCGCGAGCATCTGCCGCGCGCTGATCCACGAGCCCAAGATGCTGCTGCTGGACGAGCCCTTCGGCGCGCTCGACGCGTTCACGCGCGAAGAACTCTGGTGCATCCTGCGCGACCTGTGGACCGAGCAGCAGTTCAACGTGATCCTGGTCACGCACGACCTGCGCGAATCGGTCTTCCTGGCCGACACGGTCTACGTGATGAGCAAGAGCCCCGGCCGCTTCGTGGTGAAGCGCGAGATCGACCTGCCGCGCCCGCGCGAACTCGAACTCACCTACACCAAGGAGTTCACCGACATCGTGCTCGAGCTGCGCGGCCACATCGGCGCCATCCGAAGCACCGGCGCGAGCGCCTCTCAACAGTCCGCAGCCGCGGCAACGCATTGAGGCGCCGACGATGAAAAACACCAAGCAACTCGAACGCTGGTCGCCCTGGCTGCTGCTCGTGGCGGTGATCCTGCTGTGGCAGGTGATCTGCGCGGGCTTCGGCGTGTCGGACTTCATCTTCCCGAGCCCGCTGCGCATCTGGGAGCAGTTCTGGGAATTCAAGGAAATCATCGCGGGCCATGCATGGCGCACCTTCTGGGTCACGATGGCGGGCTTCGGCCTGGCGATCGTGGTGGGCGTGCTGCTGGGCTTCGTGATCGGCAGCTCGCGCCTGGCCTACGCGGCCATCTACCCGCTGATGACGGCCTTCAACGCACTGCCCAAGGCGGCCTTCGTGCCGATCCTGGTGGTGTGGTTCGGCATCGGCATCGGGCCGGCGATCCTCACGGCGTTCTTGATCAGCTTCTTCCCGATCATGGTCAACATCGCGACCGGCCTCGCCACGCTCGAACCCGAGCTGGAAGACGTGCTGCGCGTGCTCGGCGCCAAGCGCTGGGACGTGCTCATGAAGATCGGCCTGCCGCGCTCCATGCCCTACTTCTTCGCCTCGCTCAAGGTCGCGATCACGCTGGCCTTCGTCGGCACCACGGTGAGCGAGATGACGGCGGCCAACGAAGGCATCGGCTACCTGCTGATCTCGGCCGGCTCGGCCATGCAGATGGGCCTGGCCTTCGCAGGGCTGATGGTGGTGGGTGCGATGGCGATGGTCATGTACGAACTCTTCAGCCTGGTCGAGAAGCACACCACCGGCTGGGCGCATCGCGGGTCGCAGAACCAGTGACGCCACGGCGCGAAGGGCCCGGCACCGGCCGGCCCTTCGCATGCCGACGACAATCCGCGCCATGACTCTGGCGCACGTCTTCGAACCCTACCTGCTGCGATGGAACCTGGACATCGACGGTGAAGCCTTCACCTCGTTGAGCGGGCGCCTGTTGCCCGTGCGGCATCGGGGCTTGCCCGCGATGCTCAAGCTCTCGCAGGAACCCGAGGAACAGGCCGGCGCCCTGCTGATGGCATGGTGGGACGGCGATGGCGCAGCGCCCGTGCTGGCCCATGAGGGCGAGGCGCTGCTGATGGCGCGAGCGCAAGGCACGGACTCGCTCGCACAGAGGGTCGAACGCGGGGAGGACGACGAAGCGACCCGCATCCTCTGCGCCGCCGCAGCGCGGCTGCATGCGCCGCGCGCCAAGCCGCCACCTTCCACACTGGTGCCGCTGGCGCGCTGGTTCGAGGCCTTGACGGCGAGCGCCTCGGGCCTTGGCGACATCTTCGAACACAGTGCACACACCGCGCGCGAACTGCTGGCCGCGCCGCGCGACGTGGCGGTGCTGCACGGCGACATCCACCACGGCAACGTGCTCGACTTCGGCCCGGCCGGCTGGCTCGCCATCGACCCCAAGGGCCTGCACGGCGAGCGCGGCTTCGACCACGCGAACATCCTGTGCAATCCCGACGGCGACAGCGCGCTGGTGCCGGGCCGGTTCGCGCGCCGCATCGATGTCATCGCGAACGCCACGGGCATCGAGCAACGGCGACTGCTGCAATGGGTGCTGGCGTGGGCCGGCCTGTCATCGGTCTGGATGCTGGAAGACGACGAGCCGCCGGGGAGCACGCTCGAAGTGGCGAGGCTTGCGGCGGCGGCGCTCGGGATTGCAGCTTAGAACCGCGACGCATGCCTCATCCTTATCTTGATGTCCTCGCGCGGGTTCTGGCGCTGCCAATCTCCGAGAGTGTCGTTTCGACCGGCGAGCGCTTTCATGCGGCATCGACGGGTGCCGACACGCTGATCGTCGACATCGCACAGCGCCGCTACCACCGCCTGCCCGATGCGCGGCCCCTGCGCTTCGAAGACACGGCGCACGATGGCGCCGCGCAGACCCTGCTCCAGCTCGAACACGGCGACGGCGTCCGCACGATCGCGCTGACCGCGCAGGACGACAGCTTCTGGACGCCGCTGCCCGATCCGCGCGTGATCGGACTGCCGCGCATCGTGCAGCGGCATGACACGTCATGGACGTCTCCGGCGCCACCGCAAGAGGCCGGGCAGCCCCCGCCCAGCGGGATCAGCCACTGGATCTACTCGCTGATCGCGATCGCCGTCCTGGCCTTCTTTGCGGCCTTCGGGTTCAACGCGCTGCGCTGGTCGCTGGCCGGGGGCTGGAACCTGCTGTGGTTGCTGGTGGGGCTGCCGGTGTTTCCGATGTTCACGGTGCTGACGCTGATGGCCGTCTACAGACTTTTCCGACCTGCCGTGCCGCCGCGCGAGGCGCTGAACGCGATCGAGGTCAGTCGCGACGAAAGCTTTCGCATCGGCGAGCCGCTGGCGTTTCGCGTGGAAGCCACGGTGCCGGCGTCGGTGGGCAAGCAACCCATGGAGGCGCCGCCGCAGATCTTCGCGCGCCTGGTCGTCCAGACGATGAACGACGAGGAGGATGGCAGTTGGTCGGTGAGCGATCAGGTGTGGGACGCGGACCCCGCCGATTGCGTTCCGTCGACCCTCCCCGGAACGAGCGAACGCCATGTGCACTATGCCGGCACCGCCACGGCATCGCGCAGCACGCCGCGCAAGGCACAGGAGCGCTGGTCCCTGGCGTTGTCCGCCAGCCAGGAACCGGGAGCCGAGCCGTTCTACGTCACCAGCCTCGCCACGCCGCCCTTGATTGAACCTCATCGGATGGTGAAGCCGCCGGATCGCCTGGCCCAACTCGATGCGCTACTGCACGGCGCGGAGTGGGAGTTGGTTCGCACCGCCTATGGCAGGGACAGCAACCTCTCATTTCTTGAAGACTTCACATCGGAAGACATCCAGGCGGTGATCACGGTCGACGTCGAGGCGCTCGTGGATCACGCGATGGCCACGCGCTGGTACGAAAGTGAGATCAGGACCGAACGAGCCGGTGGTGACGCCTCTTACTACCTGCTGAAGGAAGGCCCAGCCTACAAGGTGATGTACACGGAGCGCTGGTGGACCGAGTCGCTGTACGAGTCGACCGACCTGCGCAGTGCCGTGGCACGCTACCTGGTGGCAAGCAACTTCGCTGTTCGCCGCCTGCCGGGCGCGCACGCGCTACAGGTGCCACCGCCCTACAACGACATGAGGCCCGATTCCGCTCCGTCGGTTTCCGCGGCCGACGAGACGCCCGCTCAACCCAGCATCAGCGACGCCTCGTCCCGCCAATAAGCCACGGCCGCCAACCACCCTTCCCACACACACCCATTGCACCCACGCCCGCAGCAGGTGGTCGGCTCGGGCGGCGGTGCGCGCATGGCCACCCCTTCGGCATCGAGCATCGCCTGCACACGCGCAATCAGCGCTTGCGCACCGGCAAGGTTCGTGGGTTCGGGCAGCCGGTCGATGGTGTTCATGGCGGGCGTGTCTTCTTCAGGCGTCAACGAGATTCATCAGCTCGAGCCGCATCTTCGCGCCGCCCGATTCGCTCGACCCGATGCTCAACTGGCCACGATGCAGCCGCGCCACCTCCGCCACGAGGTGCAGGCCCAGCCCGGCACCGCGCCCGCGCGGCACGAGCCGGTGAAACGGTGCCACCACGCGCTCGCGGTCGGCCTCGGGGATGCCGGGGCCTGAGTCGAGCACCTCGATGCACGAGGGCTCGCACAGCCGCACCCGGATGTCGCAGCCTGCGCCGCCGTGCTCGATGGCGTTCTGGATCAGGTTGGTGAGCGCGCGTTCGAGCGAGGGCGCATCGCCGCGCACCGTGAGTGGTTGCGGCGCGTCGACCGACAGCGTGCAACGGCTGCGGATCGCCAGCGGCGCGATGTCGGCCGCCACGCGCTCGCACAGCGACTTCAGCTCGACCTGCTGGTCCAGCGACAGTCCGTGGTCGAGCCGCTGCAGGTCGAGCAGTTGCTCGGCCAGCGTGGCGAGCCGCGCCGAGGCCTGCATCAGCTTCATCTTCAGCGGGTCGTTCGGCAGGCCTTCGAGGTGGATCTGCAGCGTGGTGATCGGCGTGCGCAATTCGTGCGCGGCGTCGGCGAGAAAGCGCTCCTGCCGGTCGTAGCCCTCGTTGAGTCGGTCGAAGGCGCGGTTGACGGCATTGACCAACGGACGGATCTCGCTCGCCACCTGGGCCAGCGGCAGGCGCGTGGTGCGCTCGTGCACGTCGATGCTCTCGGCGTGCTCCGCCGTGGCCACCACGCCCTTCAGGCCGCGCTTCACCACGAAGGGCGTCGCCAGGATCACGCCCAGGCAGGTCACGAGCGCCATCGGCGCCACAAGAAACAGGAAGGCGATGCCGGTGCCCTTGATCGTGTTCTCCACCGTGAGCGGGCCGCCGGTCTGCGCCATCACGGCCACCGGGCCCGCGCGCGATTCGACGCGCTCGAAGCGGGCCTTGGGCCGCGTGCCGTCGGTTTCGGGGTCGATGGCCATGCGCTCCGTGTCGTCGAGCGCATCGAGCAATCGCAGGTAGGTGGACGGAATCTCGCCGTGGCGCAGCTGTCCGCCACGGTCGTCGAGCACGATGAACCAGAACTGCGGATCGGCCTTCTGCAAGCGCCGCAGCGCACTCGTGGGCTCGGTCATCAGCTGGCCTTCGGGGCCGCGCGTCAGGGCACGCTGGATCGATTCCACCGTCGCCTGGCCGGTCTCGTCGACGACGCGGCCCAGCGACCAGGCCAGCCAGAGGAAGCCGCCCATCACCAGCAGGCCGACCACCACCTGCAGCAGGATCAGGCTCCAGATCAGCCGCCAGCGCAGTGAAAGCAAACTGAAGCTCATGCCGACGAAGGCGCGCACATGAGATAGCCCACGCCGCGGATCGCATGGATCTCGACCTGCGCGCCGGCCTTGTCGAGCTTGGAGCGCAGGCGCGAGACGTGCGTGTCGAGCGCATTCGACTGGATGTCGTCCTTGTGGCCG
Organism: Acidovorax cavernicola; assembly: GCF_003581445.1. Lineage (NCBI taxonomy): Bacteria > Pseudomonadati > Pseudomonadota > Betaproteobacteria > Burkholderiales > Comamonadaceae > Acidovorax > Acidovorax cavernicola. Next base: position 47,864 of record NZ_QXMN01000045.1, read on the forward strand.
TACACGCGGTCCTGCAGCGCCTCGCGCAGCACCGTGCGGCCGCGGTGCTCCAGCAGCGTCTCGAGCACCAGCAGCTCGCGCCGCGGCAGCGTGAGGCAGGCTTCGCCCACGTGGGCCTGCCGCGTGTGGTGGTCGAAGCGCAGCTGCCCCAGCGTCGTGAGGAAGTTGGCACGCACCGCTGGGCGGCGCGCCAGCGCGCGCACGCGCGCCAGCAGCTCGTCCATCGAGAAGGGCTTGGCGAGGTAGTCGTCGGCGCCGCCGTCCAGGCTCAGCACGCGTTCGGCGACGTCGGTCATGGCAGTGAGCACCAGCACGGCGCAGGCGATGTTGTTCTGGGCCAGGAAGGCCACCAGCGAGAGGCCATCGCCGTCGGGCAACCCGCGGTCGAGCACGACCACGTCATAGGGCGCACCGAGCGCGGCCTCCTCGGCCGCGCGCAGCGAGCTCGCCACATCGACCACCGCCTGGTTCTGGCGCAACGCCGACGCGAGCGCCTGCGCCAGGTCGGCTTCGTCTTCGACAAGCAGGATTCTCATGGGGGGATGGGGAGGGACCGGACAGGCCGGCCATTCTAGAGAGCCCCTGTGGCACCCCTGCCCGGCCGCGCAATGTTCACGCAATGCAACCGCCTACGCTGTCGTGCTTCCCCTCCTGAAAGCGCATCGGTGACGCCCCCTTGCCCGAACCCCGCCGCCCTCCCCGTCACGCCCTGGCACCTGGCGCTGGGGCAGCGATTCGCCACGCTGTGGGTCGTGAAGATGATCGGCACCACGCTCGGCATCTCGGGCTTCTTCGTCCTGTACTTCTGGGTGATGCACAACCCGCCCTCGGTGCCGACAGTGATGCCGCTCACCGCCATCGACCGCTGGGTGGATGTGAACGACGACGCGATGCTGCTGTACGGCTCGCTGTGGTTCTACATCTCGCTCGCGCCGGCCTTCACCCAGAACAAGGCCGAGCTGTGGGCCTGCGCGCGCGGAGCCGCACTCATGGCAGCCATCGGCCTGGCGGTGTTCTGGTGCTTTCCGACAGTGGTGCCGAACTTTGCGGTCGACTGGTCGCAGTACCCGGCGCTGCAGCTGCTCAAGAGCGCGGATGCGGGCGGCAATGCCTTCCCGTCGCTGCACGTGTCCTTCGCGGTGTTCGCGGCCGTGTGGCTCGCCCGCCAGCTGCGCAGCGTGCAGGCGCCCACATGGACGCAATGGGTGAACCTGCTGTGGGCCGTCGGCATCATCTATTCGACGCTGGCCACGCGCCAGCACGTGCTGCTCGACGTGCTCGGTGGTGTGCTGTTGGCGGGTCTCGTGTGCTGGCGCCGCACGCCGCGCGAACGGCTGGTGCTGGCCGAGGCCTGAGTCAAGCCGTCAGCCGGGGGCTTTCAGTGAACACCGCGGAACCGGCTTTGCCAGGCCGCAGGTGTTGCCCCCGGTAGGGGCTTGGCGTAGCGACACGAAGTGCGCGCAGCCTGGGGGCGAGCCTGGTTCACCAGAAGATCCAGAGCGCCAGGCCCCCGAAGATCGTCCACTTCACGAGGTAGTACGCGCGCTTGTCCCAGGCCTTCAGGCGCTTGCCGATCACGCGGATCTGGTAGATGTACTTGAAGGCGCGGTTCAGGCCCCCGGTCTTGTCGCCCGCATCGTTGGGCGAGGCGGCGGCGGCCAGCAGGTTCTTAGCGAACCAGCGGTTGACGGCGCTGGCCCAGCGGTATTTCAGCGGACGCTCGATGTCGCAGAACAGGATCACGCGGTCGTGGTCGGTGGTGTTCTCGGCGTAGTGGATGTAGGTTTCGTCGAACACCACGGCCTCGCCGTCGCGCCAGTGGTAGCGCTGGCCGTCCACGTCGATGTAGCAGCCTTCCACGCCCGGCGTCCACAGGCCCAGGTGGTAGCGCAGCGAACCGGCGAACGGGTCGCGGTGGCGCACGAGGCGGCTGCCCGGGGGCAGCTCGGCGAACATCGCGGCCTTGATGGTGCCGATGCCCTTGAGCAGTTCGGTGGTGCGCGGGCACAGCACGGCGGCCGAGGGATGCGCATCGTCGTACCACTTCAGGTAGAAGCGTTTCCAGCCGCTCTTGAAGAAGGAATTGAAGCCCACGTCGTTGAACTGGCTCGACGCCTTGATGCTGCCGCCATTGCGCATGGCGAGCGCTTCCTCGCGGATGACTTCCCAGTTTTCCTCGAGGATGCGCATCTCGGGGAACTGCGCGGGCGACAGGTACGGCGTACCGGGCACCTTCGAGAAAAGGTACATGAAGACGTTCAGCGGCGCCAGGAAGGTCGAGTGATCAGAGAGCTGTCTGAAGAACTTGTGCCGCACCTGGCCGCGGAAGTGAACGTAGAGTGCGCTGAGCACGAAGATGGCAAGAATGACCCACTTCATTGGTGAAAGTGTCCTGTAGACGGGCGCCGGGGGAGCCGGCTAGTGTAAATCCTTGCCCCGAAAAGGGGCGCGCCAAGGCCTTTTCCCTGCTCCCCAGGGTCTGCGAGGCCGGTGCGAGCCTCAGGCGGCGCAGGAGAGCAAGGGCTGCGGCACGTCAGCCTGCGCCAGCGGCAACCGCACGGTGGCCCGCAGGCCGCCGCCCAGGGCCTCGTCCAGCACCGCCTCGCCGGCATGCCGGTCGACCACCGACTTGACGATGGCCAGGCCCAGCCCGCTGCCGCTCTGGGTCTGGTCGGGGTTGCGGAAGAAGCGGTCGAACACGCGTTCGCGCAGCGCGGGCGGAATGCCCGGCCCCGTGTCGGACACGGTCAGCAGCGCCCGCGCGCCTTTGCGGCCGACACTCACCGTCACGGTGGCGCCGCAGGGGCTGTACTTGATCGCGTTGTCGATCAGGTTGTCGATCATCGAGACCAGGCTCTCGCGCTCGCCGAGCACCGACACGGGCTCGGCGCACTCCAGTTCGAGTTCCACGCCGCGCGCCCGCGCCAGGCCCTCGATCATGGCCAGCCGGTCCTGCACCAGCCCGTCGAGCGACAGCATCACCGGCAGCGCATTGGCGGCGACGGCGTCGCTGCGCATGAGCTGCAGCAGCTGCCCCACCAGCCGCGCCGCGCGGTCGTTGCTGCGCAGCAGGTTGGCCATGAGTTCGCGCTGGCCTTCATCGGTGCTCTGCTCTTTCAATGCCTCGACGTTCACGCGCATGGCCGCCAGGGGCGTGCGCAATTCGTGCGCCGCGTCGGCGATCAGGCTGCGCTCGCGCGTGGTGCTGTCGCGCACCCGCTGCAGCAGGCTGTTGATGCTCTGCACCAGCGGCTTGAGTTCCTTGTGCGGCGGCATGTACGACAGCGGCGTCAGGTCGTCGGGGCCGCGCTCGGCGGTTTCGCGGCTCACCTGGCGCCATGGGCGCAGCGCCAGCCGCACCGACAGCCAGGCGGGAAAGACGAGGAACGGCAGGCTGATCACCAGCGGCAGCAGGTAGTAGCCGCGCGACAGAACGGTGACCGCGAGCTGCCATACGCTGGGCTCGGCCAGCACCACGCGGGTGTCGGCGATGGGCGAAGCCACGGTGCGCACGCGCCATTCGCGGCCGCCCGCGATCAGCGTCTCGATGTGGTCGGGCGCCGAGTTCAGCAGCACGGGCACACCGGCGCGCGAGTTGTAGATGAGCTTGCCGTGCTGCCACACCTGCATGACCGCCAGGGCGTCCTTGGAATCGTCGCCGTCGCTGAATGCCTCGATGAGCGCGACGTCGAACGCCTCGAGCGCCTTGCGCTGCTGCTCGGGATGGTCCGCCAGGTTCTCCGCAATGGCCGATGCCGCACGGAAGATGTTGGTGTACTTCAGCAGCCCGGGCTCCTTGTACGAGTCGTACAGCAGCAGCCCGACAGCCGAGGTCCACAGCAGCGCGGCCGCGGCCATCTGCGCCACCAGCAGTCGGCGCATGAGCGACGGCTGGTTCCAGTTCTTCCAGCGCCGCGCCAGCTGACGAATCATTTCGACGGGCTCCGCACCAGCGACTGGGTGTCGATCACGTAGCCGATGCCGCGCACCGTGCGGATGTAGCCCTGCCCGATCTTCTTGCGCAGGTTGGAGATGTGCACCTCGAGCGAGTTGCTGCCGTTGGACTGGCCGCCCGGCAGCACCTGCTCTTCCATCACGCGGCGCGTGACCACGCGGCCGGTGCGCTTGAGCAGCAGCGCGAGCAGGTCGAACTCGCAACGCGACAGCTCCACGGGCTCGCCATCGACGATCACGCCGCGTGTGGGCTCGTGCAGCGCCAGGCCGCGCATGCGGATGGTCTCGTCGTTGAAGCCGTAGCTGCGGCGCGCCAGGGCCCGCACGCGCGACAGCAGCTCGGCCAGTGCAAAGGGCTTCACGAGGTAGTCGTCGGCGCCGTCGTCCAGGCTGCGCAGGCGGTCGTTGAGCGCATCGCGCGCGCTCAGCACCAGCACCGGCAGGACCTGACGCGTGCGACGCAGGCGGAACAGCAGGTCGAGCCCGTCGCCGTCGGGCAGGCCCAGGTCGAGCAGCACCATGTCGAAGGCGCCGTTGTCGAGGGTGCGCAAGGCGTCGTCGAGCCTGCGGACCCACACCACGTCCAGGCCCTGGTTGGCGAGCGCAATGCGTACGCCATTGCCAAGATCAAGGTCGTCCTCAACAAGCAAAAGATTCATGGGGGGGATTCCAAGCGAACAAGCCCGGTTCCGGGAAAGTGGCCGAAGTATCTGCCACATGCCGCCGATGCACTTCAGAAAGTCTTCATGAAGGCTGCAGGGCTTCTTCAGGTCGGCTGCCCACACTGCAAGGCTCATTCTTTCTTCTTCATGCCTGGAGCATCGACGTGCCTCGCCCCTCATCTTCCACGGTCCGCCCGCACTGGGCGAACCCGCTTCACTTCCAGCGCCGCGACCTGCTGCGCGCCGTGCTCTTCGGCAGCACGGCCGCTCTGGCGGCCTGCGGCGGCGGTGGTGGCGACGGCGGCCTGCTCGGCGGCGTGCTCGGTGACGA
>NZ_QXMN01000137.1:0-2571 GCF_003581445.1 Acidovorax cavernicola
AGCGTGGGCTGTCCTTTCTGGGTCTGGTGTTTCTGGCGGTCGTGGCCGTCTCGGTGGTCGCGGTTGGAGGACAATCCGTGCCCATCTTCATTGAATACCAGGCCGTGCTCAAGGCCGCGAAGAAGGCCGCCCGCGAAGGCTCCACGGTGCCTGAAGTGCGCGCCATCTTCGACCGGTCCGCCGTGATCGACAGCATTACTTCCATTCAGGGCAAGGACCTGGAGGTGACCAAGCACAACGAACGGGTGCAGGTCTCCTTCAGCTATACCCGCGAGATAGCGCTCGCAGGACCGGCCTACCTCGTTTACCGTTTCGAGAAACAGACTCCCTAGGTGCAACCCGGACTTATCGCACTGCAGCAGCGCCTGCAGTACACATTCAAAGACTCTGCCTTGCTGCAGCGTGCGCTGACGCACCGCAGTTTTTCGGCGGACCATAACGAACGCCTCGAGTTTCTCGGCGACTCGGTGCTCAGCCTGGCGATTTCCAGCCTGCTGTTCGAGCGCCTGCGCTCCCTGCCCGAAGGCGACCTCTCGCGCGTGCGCGCCAACCTCGTCAAGCAGGACACGCTGCACCGCATCGCCGTGCGCCTGCAACTGCCCGACGTGCTGCGGCTGGGCGAAGGCGAATTCAAGTCGGGCGGCAAGCAGCGCCCGTCCATCCTGGCCGATGCGGTCGAAGCCGTGATCGGCGCCGTCTACCTCGATGCGGGCTATACGCCGGCCGAAGTGCTGGTGCACCACCTGTTCGAGAAGGTGGAAATCAATCCGCAGATGGACGCCGCGGCCAAGGATGCAAAGACCGCACTCCAGGAGTGGCTGCAGGGCCGGAAGATGAAGCTGCCGCAGTACCGTGTGGTTGCGACCACGGGCGCGGCGCACCGCCAGCAGTTTGAAATTGAATGCGCCATCGCCGAGATGGACCTGGTCGAGCGCGGCATGGGCGGATCCCGCCGCGCGGGCGAACAGGCCGCGGCCGAGGCCATGTTGACCACATTGAAAGCGAAAAACCATGAATGACGCTACCCACGACGTAGCCGGCGACGCAGGCGAAGAGAATCCTGCGGCGCAAGACGATATCGGTGCCATGCTGGCCGCGGCCGGCGCGCCGGTCCATGTCGAAGGCCAGCGCTGCGGCCTGATCGCCATCGTCGGCAAGCCCAACGTCGGCAAGTCGACGCTGATGAACGCGCTGGTCGGCCAGAAGATCAGCATCACGTCGCGCAAGGCGCAGACCACGCGCCACCGCATCACCGGCATCGCCACGCGCGCCGCCACACAGTTCGTGTTCGTCGACACGCCGGGCTTCCAGACCCAGCACTCGACCGCGCTCAACAAGTCGCTGAACAAGACCGTGATGGGCGCGATCAGCGACGTCGACCTGATCCTGTTCGTCGTCGAGGCCGGTAATTTCACGCTGGCCGATGCCAAGGTGCTGAGCCTGTTCAAGCCCGGGATTCCGACGCTGCTGCTGGCCAACAAGCTCGACCAGGTGCATCGCCGCGCCGACCTCGCGCCCTGGCTCAAGAGCATGCAGGAGCGCCACCCGTTCACCGAATTCGTGCCGATGTCGGCGAAGAAGCGCGACGACATCCAGCGCCTGTTCGGCATCTGCGAGAAGTACCTGCCCGAGCAGGCCTGGTTCTACGGCCCGGACGAACTCACGGACCGCAGCGAGAAATTCCTGGTCACGGAAACCGTGCGTGAAAAGCTGTTCCGCTTCACCGGCGACGAACTGCCCTACACCTCGACCGTGGTGCTGGACAAGTTCAGCGAAGAGAAGAGCAAGGAACACAAGCGCTTCGTGCGCGTCGCCGTGACCATCGTCGTCGAACGCGACGGCCACAAGGCCATGGTCATCGGCGAGAAGGGCGAACGCCTCAAGCGCATCAGCACCGAGGCGCGCCAGGAACTCGAGCGCCTGCTCGACGCCAAGGTGTTCCTCGAAGTCTGGGTCAAGGTGCGCTCGGGCTGGGCCGACGACGAAGCGCGCGTGCGCTCCTTCGGTTACGAATAAGGCATCCAGGCCAGCATGGCCGCCAAGCGCGTCTCCGACGAACCCGCCTTCGTGCTCCACAGCTATGACTGGAGCGAATCCAGCCTGATTCTGGAGGTGTTCACACGCCACCGGGGCCGGGTCGCACTCGCGGCCCGGGGGGCGAAGAAGCCGACGTCGAATTTCCGCCCCGTGCTGCTGCCGCTGCAGCCGCTGCGCCTGACCTATACGCTGGGCGCCGAAGGCAACGCCGAAATCCATACCCTCAAGGGCGCGGAGTGGGCCGGCGGCCATGTGATGCCCATGGGCGAGGCCCTGCTGTCGGGCATGTACCTCAACGAACTGCTGCTGCGCCTGCTGGCGCGCGACGACCCCTATGCGGCGCTGTTCGACGTCTATGGCGGCGTGGTGCGCGTGCTCGCCGGCACCCAGGGCGAAGCGCTGGAGCCCGTGCTGCGCGCGTTCGAGCTGGTGCTGCTGCGCGAGCTGGGCCTGCTGCCCAACCTCGGCGAGGAAACCATGACGCTGTCGGCGCTCAGCGCGGGCAAGCGCTACATGCTGGTGCCCGAAGGCGGG
>NZ_QXMN01000046.1:0-50265 GCF_003581445.1 Acidovorax cavernicola
ACCCGAGATTTTACCGGGCGAGCCGCATCCGGCCTTGATACAGGGCCAACACCCGGCCGATGCTCTCTTGTGCCCCGGGTGCGGCTGCTAGAGTTGCCCCCCATGCAAGGGCTGCACCTCACCGCCGATCTTCACGACTGCCAATGCGGTCTTCAATGGCTGACCGACGGGCGCGCGCTCGGCGAGGTCTGCGCCAAGGCCGTGGCCGCCGCGGGGCTGCAGGCCGTGGGCAAGTTGGTCCATGGGTTCCCGGCCACGCCGCAGGGGCCGGGCGGCGTGACGGCCACGCTGCTGCTGGCCGAGTCGCACCTGTGCATCCACACCTGGCCCGAGCAGCGCGGCGTGACGCTCGACGTGTACGTGTGCAACTTCGGCGCCGACCACTCGGCCAAGGCGCATGCGCTGATGGAATGCCTGGTGTCGCTGTTCCAGCCCTTGCACAGCGAGCGCAATCAATTGCAGCGAGGCCGTGTGGCCGGGTCGGTGCGGTGATGGCCGTGCGCGCGATGATCCTGGCCGCCGGCCGCGGCGAACGCATGCGGCCGCTGACTGATGCCACGCCCAAGCCCCTGCTCGAAGTGCGCGGCAAGCCGCTGATGCAGTGGCCGATGGAAGCGCTGGCCGATGGCGGCTTCACCGAGCTGGTGGTCAACACCGACTGGCTCGGCGCGCAGGTCGCCGCCCGGTTCGGCGCGCGCCCTTCGCTGGAAGGGCATGGCACGCTGTCCATTTCGTATTCCGACGAAGGCCGCGACTTCGGCGGCGCGCTCGAAACCGCCGGGGGCATCGTGCGCGCGCTGCCGCTCCTGGGTGATGTGTTCTGGGTAGCGGCGGGCGACGTGTTCGCGCCCGACTTCCGCTTCACCCAAGCCGCCGTCGAGCGCTTTCTCGCCAGCGGCAAGCTCGCCCACCTATGGCTGGTGCCGAACCCGGCGCACAACCTCAAGGGCGACTTCGGCCTCTCGGCCGAGGGGCTCGCGCTGAACCAGGCGGCCCAGACCTGCACCTTCTCGACCATCGCCCTGTACCGCGCCGCGTTCTTCGCGCCGCCGTACTGCGACCTTCCCGCCGGCAACCCGGCCGGCGTCAAGGCGCCGTTGGCGCCCATGCTGCGCGCAGCGATGAACGACCGGCAGGTGAGCGCCGAGCTCTACACCGGCGCCTGGACCGACGTCGGCACGCCGCAGCGCCTGCAGCAACTCAATGCCGGCGTGTCTCCGGCGCCGGCCGCATGACGACGCTCGCGCCGCTGCCCGACGCCCTGCGCCTGCTGCCGCAGCGCCTGCACGACCTGGCCCTGGAAGCGGCCGCCGAACGCAACGACGGCGCGCCCGAAGACCCGCTGACCGTGCCGCTGTACGACAGCGACTTCACGCGCCTGAGCCTCGCGCCCATGCGCCAGGGCTGGCATGTCGAATACTTCGGCGAAACCTGGGGCGACGCCTTCGACGAAACGCTCGCCTGCCTGAGCCGGCAGGACGTGGCCGACTGCATCACCTCGCTGTCGTTCAGCGGCACCGACAGCGGGGCCAACGGCACGCGCGAATGGATGTTCACGCCGCTGCTCGACAGCCCAGTCACGTTTCCCCGCCTGCGCTCGCTGTTCGTCAAGCCGACGCAGCCTGAAGACCACAACCAGTCGCTCGTCTGCAGGAGCGACGCCATCCTCGAAGAAGGCGGCGACATCGCGCGCTGGGTGCGCAAGACGCCGCACCTGAGCGAACTCACGGTGCCGAACCCGCCGAACGCCGACTTCTTCGCCGTGCCGCTGCCGCAACTGAGCTGCCTGAGCATCGGCGCCCATTTCGACACCCAGCAGTTCATCCGGAACCTCGCCGTGGCGCAGAACCTGCCGGGCCTCACGCTGCTGGACTTCGCCGAATCCACCGAGCAGCAGATGGTGTGGCCGGCCGACCGGGCAGCCGACAGCATCACGGCCTTCGAAGACTACGAAGCCTTGCTGCAAGGCCCCATCGGCGCGCAGCTGCGCGTGCTGAGGCTGCGCAACACCTGCCTCGACCTGGCCCAGCTGCAGCACCTGCAGGGTGTGCGACCGGGGCTGCAATTCATGGTCATCCAGTCAACGATCGGCGGGTACGTCAGCCACTTTGCGCAGGATGTGTTCCCATGGCGGCATCTGGTACCCGCGGACCCCGGACTTGCACCGTATCGAAAGTGAAACCCCATGCTCAATGACGCCACGATCTACGCCGAGCGCCGCGCGCGCCTCGCTTCGCAACTCGGCAAGGACGGCATCGCCATCGTCCCGACCGCGCCCGAGCGCCAGCGCAACCGCGACAGCGACTTCCTGTTCCGGCACGACAGCTACTTCTACTACCTGACCGGCTTCACCGAGCCCAACGCCTGGCTGGTGCTGGCGGGCGACGGCCGTGCCACGCTGTTCTGCGCGCCGAAAGACCTGGAGCGCGAGATCTGGGACGGCTACCGCCTCGGCCCCGACGCCGCCCCGGCCGCGCTGGGCGTGGACGAGGCCTTCTCGGTCACCGACCTCGACGCCAGGCTGCCGAAGCTGCTGGAAAACCGCTCGACCGTGTGGTTCCCCTTCGCCACCCACAAGGGCCTGGAAACCCGCATCGACGGCTGGCTGCAGTCGGTGCGCGCGCGCGTTCGCTACGGCGCGCTGTGCCCCGAGGAGCAGCGCGACCTGTGCGGCCCGCTCGACGAGATGCGCCTGGTCAAGGACGCGCACGAGCAGGACATCATGCGCCGCGCCGCGCAGATCAGCGCCCGCGCCCACATCCGCGCGATGCAGCTGTCGGCCCGCATGCTGCGCGAAGGCAAGGACGTGCGCGAGTACCACCTCGACGCCGAGTTGCTGCACGAGTTCCGCCTGGGCGGCTCGCAGTACCCGGCCTACGGCTCCATCGTGGCCGCCGGCGCCAATGCCTGCGTGCTGCACTACCGCGCCGACGCCGCGCCCGTGCGCAAGGGCGAACTGGTGCTGATCGACGCCGGCTGCGAGCTCGACGGCTACGCCAGCGACATCACGCGCACCTTCCCGGCCGACGGCAAATTCAGCGGCCCGCAGCGCGCGCTGTACGACCTCGTGCTGGCCAGCCAGGACGCCTCGGCCGCCGCCACCAAGGCCGGCAACCGCTTCAACGACCCGCACGACGCCGCCGTGAAGGTGCTGGCGCAGGGCATGCTCGACCTGGGCCTGCTCGACGGCAACAAGGTCGGCAGCGTCGACGACGTGATCGACTCGCGCGCCTACTTCCAGTTCTACATGCACCGCACCGGCCACTGGCTGGGCATGGACGTGCACGACTGCGGCAGCTACGTCGAGCCCACGCAGGTCGGCGAAGTCAGCGAGCGCAAGGACCCGCTGTCGAACGAGGTCATCAAGAACCGCCCCAGCCGCATCCTGCACCCGGGCATGGTGCTGACGCTGGAACCCGGCATCTACGTGCGCCCCGGCGAGGGCGTGCCCGAGCAGTTCCACCACATCGGCATCCGCATCGAGGACGACGCGATCGTCACCGCCACGGGCTGTGAGCTGATTTCGCGCGGCGTGCCGGTGAAGGCGGACGAGATCGAGGCGCTGATGCGGGGGTGAGTCAGGCGGGCAGCGCGCAGAACAGCGCCTGTCCGATCGCCAGCACCGCCGCGCCCGCGGCGATGCGGGGAAAGCGCTGCGGCACCCCACTCAGCAGCCCGACCGTCGCCAGCGCGCCCGCGGTGAGCGCCCCCAGCCAGAGCACCCATCCCACCGAAGCGCCCGCGGCCTCCAGGCTCGCGACGAGCGACAGGACCAGCAGCGCCGTGCCGCCCAGCTGCAGCCAGCGGCGCCAGGCACCGGGTGTGCGGCCGCGGCCGTAGACGTCCTCGCAATGGCGGTCCATCGCCAGGCTCAGCGCGCAGAAGCCGGCCAGCGAGGCCGCGAACACCAATCCCAGCAGCATCAAGATCCTTGTCCTGCAGCAGCCGAGGCTGCGAGCTCTGCCGGTGGCGGCGGCTTGACGGCCTTCTTGGGCGCGGCCACAGCCTTGCGGCGCTTGCGCTCCACCAGCCAGGTCGCACCCGCGAGCCCCAGGCCGAGCGCGATGGCCACGAGGTCGAAGCCCGCCACTGCACTCGGGCCCGCGCGCAGGCTGGTGGTCAGCGGCGCGGGCCCGGTCAGCGCATTCAGCACCGGCAGCAGCGCGAACAACAGCGCGCCGAGCGCGAGCTGCGCCTGCCACATGCGCAGGGTCGGACGCAGCAGGCCGAGCACGGCGGCGGCGCCCCAGACGATGAAGAACCAGCGGATCTCGACGTCGTTGCGACTGGCCACCTCGACCGGCAGCAGGCGGTTGGCCCAGAAGAACGCGGCCATGGCCACGGGCAGGCCCGCGATCGCGCCGAGGTTCAGCCCGTCGACCAGCCGCAGCCCGAAGCCGATGCGGCCTCCCTGCTTGAGGGTCTTGGCGTATTTCTGACGCTCCTTCACGGCCCACAGCAGCAGGCCGGTCGCGACCATCAGGCAGCCCGCGAGGCCCGAGACGAAGAACAGCGCACGCAGCAGCGGATCGGCGAAGCGGCCGATGTGCAGGCCGTAGAGCACGCCGCGCGTCTCGGCCGCGGCCTTCGGCACATCGCCGAAGGTGCCGATGAGTGCGCCGGTCGTGCCGTTGAACTGCATCGTGGGCTGGTCGTACGACAGGTGCCGGCCCTCGGCCCGCGTGAGCGAGACCACGGCGTTGGCGTCGTTGGGCTGGTGCACCACGATGCGGCCGACGGGCGCGCCGTCCCAGTGGGCCGTGGCCTGCGCCACCATGGGCGCGAGCGGCGCGAGTGCGGCCTTCGTGCCCGAGGCCTTGATCTGCGTGCGCACGCCGCCCGGGAAGGCTTCGGCGAAGAAGGTGTCGGTGCCGCCATGCGCCTTGTAGGCCACCTGCGGGCCCCACGGCATGTACATGAACATCAGCGTGACCAGCCCGGTGTAGGTGATCATGGCGTGGTACGGCAGCGCCAGCACCGCGGTGACGTTGTGCGCGTCGAGCCAGCTGCGCTGGCCCTTCTTCGGGCGGAAGGTGAAGAAGTCCTTGAAGATGCGCTTGTGCGTGACGATGCCGCTGACGATCGCCACCAGCATGAACATCGCGCAGAAGCCGACGATCCAGCGCGCCCACAGCGCGGGCATGTAGTGCAGGTCGAAATGCAGGCGGTAGAAGAACTCGCCGCCGCGCGTCTCGCGCGGCGCGGTGATCGCCTGGCCCGTGGCCGGGTCGAGCGTGGCGCGATCGAAGCTGCGGCGCCGCTCCACAGGCGGTGAACCGGCCGGCGGCGGTGGCTTGAGCCACAGGAGGCTGACCGCCGGCTCGCGCGCGGTCGGCAGCGTGATGAACCAGCGCGCCGCATTGCCCGCGTTGCGCTCCAGGTAGGCCACCGCGTTCTCGGCCGCGACCGGCTGGGCCACGGTGCCGTGCGACACGGCGTGCAACTCCGGCTTCATCCAGAAGGTGATCTCGTCCTTGAAGTACGAGGCCGTGCCGGCCGCGAACACCATGAAGAGCACCCAGCCGACCAAGAGGCCCGACCAGGTGTGCAGCCAGGCCATCGACTGGCGGAATCCTTCCTTCATGCGGCACCTCCGCCGCCCTGGGTCCACAGCAGCAACAGCAGGCCCTGCAGCGCCGCCGCGATGGCCAGGCCGATCCAGGCGCGCCACGCCGAGCGCGCCGCGAAGACCCACATCACGGCCACGGCGTAGACGAGGAAGGAGGCCAGCGTGCCGGTCAGCGCGGCTTCGCTGCGCGCCATGTCGAAGAGGGCGGGCAGGCCGAGCGCGAGCACGGCGGCCGACAGCGCGGCGACGCCGTAGCCGCCCGCGATGGCGGCGACGGCCCGCGACGCCACGCCCATCCGGTAGCGGACGCCGGCGCTCACGACGGGCGCCGGACGACGTGCGAGGTCGTTCGGAAATTCATGGGACAGAGGGGGAGGGAAAACCTGGAGAATGAGAATCATACTCATCTTCTAGGGTTTCTCGCTCGCCGCCCATCCCGCGAGCGGGGCCTTGAAACGCGACGGACGCCTTGTTCCGACGCCTTACTTCGCCTGCAGCAACGCGCCGGCTTCGAGCAGCACCAGCTCGTTGTCGTCGGCCTTGTTGGGCTCGCGGCTGGACGAGAAGGGCAGGTTGTTGTCGTTGCCGACCACGATGTGCGTGGCATCGACCACGTCGACGTTCTCGATCGTGAAGAACGGGAACTTGAGCACGCCGTCGTTCAGCGGCTTGCGCGCCAGCTTGTTCGGGTCGGCGATGTTCAGCAGGTCGATGTAGCCGATCTTGCGCGCCGCGCCGCCCACGTTCGCATCGCTCAGCTCGACCTTGTAGACGCGCTTGAACTTCGCGATGTCGTGGAAGCAGTCGGTGCGCTTCTGGCCTTCGGGGCAGGCCTTGTCGCTCGTGCCTTCGCCGTTGTCGCGCTCGATGATGAGGCCGGTGGTGCCGTCGATCATGTTGAAGTCGCCGATGGCGTGGCCGTTGGCCTCCAGCACATACTTCCAGTGGCGGCCCGTCCATTTCTCGGAGGCCACGTCGAACTCCAGGACGCGCAGCGCTTCCTTGCCGTCGAGCTTCTCGTAGTCCTTCGTCTCGGCGTTCCACACTGGGCCTTCGAGCAGCGCATAGAGCTTGCTGCCGTCCTTCGACGAAGCCATGCCCTCGAAGCCCTTGGAACGCTTGATCTGGAAATCGACCGCGCCACCCGGTGCGCCCGGCGTGGTCACGGCCGGATGATCGGGCGAGCGCACGGCCTTGCCGTCCACCTGCGTGTCGAACACCGCGAGCACCTTGCCCTTGAGGTCGGCCTTGATGAGGAAGGGGCCGAACTCTTCGCCGATCCACAGCGCGCCGCCGGCGAACTGGAAGCTCTCGGGGTCGAAGTCCGACCCCGTCAGATAGCGCTGCTTCGTGCCTTCGTGGACGATGCGAAACGGCACCTTCTTGTCCGGGTCGTGCAGGAAGATCGTGTTCAGGCGGTTGAACTTGCCGCTCTTGAAGTCCACCTTGTAGTGGTTCAGGTAGAGCATGAAGTCGGGCGAGTTGGCCTTCGCGCCGGCGCCGTTGTCGGTGAGGATCCAGAAGGTGCCGTCGTCCATCTTCTTGATACCCGAGTGTCCCTGCAGCGGCTGGCCCTTGAAGGGCACCGACACGCCGGTGCCGCGCCCGCCCGACAGCCCCTCGACCGTGCCCAGCGCCTCGACGCGCTTGCCCGTCGTGAACTTGCCGCTGGCCTGCAGGTCGGCCGGCGCATCCTTGGGCGCGGCAACGAAGCTCTGCGCGGGCAGCACGGCGTGGCCGGCGAGCGTGGCGGGGAAGGCGGTCTGGGCGGCCGCGCTGCCGCAGGCGAGCGCAGCGGCAAGGGCGATGAAAGAGAGGGAAGCGAGACGCGTCATGGGCAAGAAGAAAGGTTTCAGTCGAAACGCGAGACCATGCCGATTTCGCGTGACGTCCCCATGACATCCACCGGGCTCAGGGTGCGATGTCGACCGTCACCTCGCGCGACTCCGCGCGCCCTTGATCGTCCACCGCGCGCAGCACGTAACGCCGTCCCGTCTCCGCCATGTCGGGCATCCAGGTGATGCCTTCGCCGGGCGCGGCGCGGCCGATCAATGCGTCGTCGGCGAACCAGTAGATCGTCTGCGTGCCCGCCGCCGCTTCGGCGCGCAGCACCAGCGGCTCCGGCTTCTTCACGCGCAGCGTGTGCCGCACGCCGCGCAGGGGCGAGGTGATGAGCGGCGCGGTCTCCGAAGCCTCGCCTTTCTCGCAGCCATCGGACGGCAGGCTCGCGCGCGGCAGGCCGGCCTGGCGGAACAGCCGGCGCATGTCGCTGCCCCATTGCTCGACCACCTGCTGGCGCGCGTTGGGCTGCGGGCCGCACACCACCTTGCCCGTCGTCTCGTCGACCCACACGGCGCGGTGCAGGTTGCTGACCTGGATCGGCGACTTGCCGGCGATGAACCAGGTGGTGGTGCGCACCGGGCAAAGCGCATCGGGCAGCCCGCCTGTCGCCGTGCACACCTCGACCTGCCGCAGGTCGGGCGGCTGCCGCGTCGCGACCTCGCCAGGGTCGAGCCGCTCGGCACGCAGCGCATCGACCATGCGCAGGAACAAGGGCGCCGCTGCATCCACGCCCACCAGCGCGGGGTTGCTCGTGCCGTCGAAGTTGCCGACCCACACCACGAGCACATGGCGGCCGAAGACGCCGGCGGTCCATGCGTCGCGAAAGCCCCACGACGTGCCCGTCTTCCATGCGATGGCGGGGCGCGCGGGCAAGGTGGTGTCGGGGCGTGGCGTGTGGCGCAGCATGTCGAGCGTGATGAACGAGGCTTCTTCGCTCAGCAGGCGCAGCGGCTGTGTCGGCCGCTCGTCGGGCGCGGGCTGCGTGTAGCGCAGCGGCTGCGAGATGCCGCCGTTGGCCAGCGTGGCGTAGAGGCTGGCAAGTTCCTCAGGCGTGACCTCACCACCGCCGAGCACCAGCGCCAGGCCGTAGTGCGATTCGCTCTGCAGCTTCTGCACGCCGGCGAGTCGCATGAAGTCGTAGAGCCCCGGCTTCGACAGCTTCGCGGCCACGGCCACCGCGGGGATGTTGCGGCTGCGGATCAGCGCCTCCTGCGCGGGCAGCGGGCCGGCAAAACGATGGTCGAAGTTCTCGGGCGTATAGGGGCCGAAGGAGGTCGGCGCGTCCTTCAGCATGGTCTTCGGATGCAGCAGCCCCTGGTCGAGCGCTAGCGCGTAGATGAAGGGCTTGAGCGTGGAGCCCGGCGAGCGCTTGGCCTGCGTGCCGTTGACCTGGCCCGCGATGGCGTCGTTGTGCCAGTCGGCCGAGCCGATCAGCGCGCGCACCTGCATGGTCGAGGCGTCGAGCAGCAGCGCGCTCGCGTTGGTCATGCCCACGTCGGCGTGCGTGCGCAGGTACTGGCCCATCACGCGTTCGAGCGTGGCCTGCATGCGCAGGTCGATGGTGGTGCGCACCTCTTGCACGCCGCGCTCTTGCGCCAGCAGCATGTCAGTGGCGTGTGGCGCGAGAAAGGGGAGGCTGCCGCGCGACTGCGCCGAGAGCGCGAGCTGCGCGTCGGGCGCGTGCTGCTTCGCCGTCGGATCGCGCTCGGCCCACAGGGCCCACAACCGTTCGCGCGCCGCTTGCAGCTCGGCATTGCGGCCGCGCTCGGCAATGCGCTTGACGGGGTTCTGCGGAATCACCGCGAGCGTCAGCGCTTCGGGCAGGCTGAGCTTGGCGGCATCCTTGCGGAAGTAGATGAGGCTCGCAGCCTGCACGCCTTCGATGTTGCCACCGTAAGGGGCGGTGTTGAGGTACGCCTCGAGGATCTCGCGCTTGCCGAAGCGCGCCTCCAGCCAGAGCGCCGCGCCGATCTGCGCGATCTTGCCCATGGGTGTGCGGCTGTCGATGCCGTAGACGCGCCGCGCGAGCTGCATCGTGAGCGTGGAGCCGCCCTGCCGGCGTTCGCCGCTCGCAATGCGCCACGCGCTGCGCACCAGCGCGGCGGGGTTGACGCCGGGGTGGGCGTAGAAGCGGCGGTCTTCGTACAGCAGCACGGCATCGACCAGCGTGGGCGAGATGCGGTCCAGCGGCACCCAGAGGCGGTACTGCTCGTCGCCCGCGAGCGTGAGGCGCAGCAGCTCGCCGCCCTGCGCATACACGGCGCGCGAGCTGCCGACGGTTTCGCTGAGCGGGGCGTGGGGCCACCAGCGCAGCAGCGCAAGCAGGAAGGCAACCCCCAGCGCCCACAGTGCGGGCTTGCGAAGCCTTCCCAACTTCACGCTGAAGCGCATGACGGCCTCGCTGCCCTGCGTCAGTTCGCGACGACCTGGAAGCGCGCACCGGCCGAGCGCGAGAACACGCGCCGGTCGTACATCGCCTCGCCGTACGCGGCCGGCACCACGAAGTCGCCCACGTTGGTCGCGCGCGCCTTGTAGGTCACTTCGAGCAGGTCCTTGCCGACCGCGCCATAGAAGACCACGCGGTCTTCGCGGATGTCGGCGTACTGCACCTTCCACGAGCCACTGCCACCGAGGCGCTTCTTCCAGATTGGCGCATCGGCATTGGCTTCCTCGTCGTCGCCCACCGCCTGCAGCACCGGCTCCAGGCCGCCGGGCAGCAGGTCGACCAGCGCCACGTCGTTGATCTGCGCGCGCTCCAGGCTGCGCACGCGCACCCGCACCGTGACCTCTTCGCCGAGCTTGGCCTTGGTGATCGGATTGCCCTTGGCGTCGAGCACTTCATGGAAGATTTCGAGGCCCTGGTTCACCGGTGTGGCAGGCACGTTGCGTTCAAAGCCTTGCTCGGCCCAGCTGTAGTACAGGTTGAAGTCGCTGTCGTTCGACAGCTTGAGCTTGGCCGTCCCGGCAGGCACCGCGGCACGCGTGATCGGGTTCACCGCACCCAGCGCGAGCGCCGCGGCCTGGCCCTGCGCATTGACGGTCTGCGCCGTCAGCTTGCCTTCGACGTTCTGCCCCACCGCTTCGAAGTAGGCATCGACCGCAAGCAGCATCGAGGCCGACGACAGGCTGTTGTACCAACCGTCGCGCACCATCGCGCCCATGCCTTCCCACACCTCGGGCTTCAGCGCCTTCAGGCGCGCCGGGAAGTGACGGCCGACCAGGTGCAGCGTCATGCTGTCGTGCACCAGCGGGTCGTAGTAGGCGCCCCAGACATTGCGGCGCTGTTTCTTCTCGGTGCGCGCGAGCAGGTCGGACCACTCCGGGTTGAGCAGCTCGCTCGCCACCTGCTCCTGCTTCACGAGCTGGTAGCTCGCGGCGAGGTAGACGGCGCCCAGGTCGTCGCTCCAGCCCTGCGTCTGCCGTGTCTGCTGCGTGCGCCAGGCTTCGCGCAGGTTGGCCAGTGCGGCCGGCGCGATGATGCCCTGGCGGGTCAGCAGGTAGGCCGCCTGCGTGCGCTGGCGCCAGCCATCGAGCGAGGTGTTGCTGCTGCCCAGCCAGCCTTGCAGGTAGGTGTTGGCCTTCTGCAGCAGGTCCTGCGGCACGGGCAGCTTGTGGTCCTTGGCTTCGATCAGCAGATGCACCGCATACAGCGTGGCGAAGGCATCGGTGCCGGCGCCAGGCCACAGCGAGAAGCCGCCGTCGGCTGTCTGCCGCGCGCGCAGCTGCACGAGGTAGCGCTCGAAGGTCTTGCGCGCCTCGGGCAGCGGGCCCTGATCGGGCGTGCGGCCGCGTGCCATTTCCTTCACCAGCTCGGGGCGGCTCGACAGCAGCACGGCCGGGAAGGTCTGGCTCGTGATCTGCTCGGTGCAGCCGTGCGGGTAGGCCTCCAGGTACTGCATGAGGCCGGTGGCGAAGGCCCACGGCGCGGCCGACACCGCCACGTCGCTCTTGCGGAAGTTCGGGTACAGGTCGGCCTTGCTGCTCAGCTCGCCCGCACGCTGGAAGCTGCCGGCCTGCACCAGCGTGACGAAGGGCGATGCGGGCCGCACGCTCACTTCGGTCGACAGCCGCGCGCTGAAGGTCTTGTGCGCCGAGGTGAACACCAGCGCCGAAGACCCCAGCACCGCCTGCTCGCCCGGCTTGGCGCGCACGTTGAATTTGGTGCTCGCTTCGCCGCGTTCGTTGACCTTGAGCGTCTGCGTCGCATCGCCCACCACCTCGAGCCCGCCCGAGGCGGTGAGCGTGAGCGCGATGGGTGCTTCCTTGCCCGAGCCGACGATGTTGTTCGCCAGGCCCACGCCCACTTCGACGGTGTCGCCGGGCGCCATCGCGAGCGGTGCATTCGGCAGGATCACCATGTCGCCGCGCACCACGGTCCGGGTGCTCTTGGCGGCGGTGGTCTCGTCGTTCACGGCCACGGCCATCACGCGCAGGCTGCCGTTGAAGCTCTCGGGCACGGTGTAGCTGAACTCGCGGCTGCCGTTCACGTCGACCAGCCCCGACCAGTAGGCCACCGGCTTGTCGCGCTTGCGCTTGAACGGGTTCAGGTGCTTGCCGAGTTCGCCTTCGCCGTCGCCGCCGGGGGCTGCGCCCTGCATGAGCTTCTTGAACTCCGGCAGGATCAGGTCGAGCGTCTGCAGCGTGCCGACTTCGAGCGCGCGCTTCTGGAAGAAGTGCTTGAGCGGATCGGGCGTCTTGTAGCGCGCCACCTGCAGGATGCCTTCGTCCACCGCGAACAGTACGGCGCGCGTGGGCTTGTCGCTGGTGAGCTTCATCTTCACGATCTGCCCCGGCTTCACCAGTTCGCTGCTGGTGAGCTGCAGGTTGGCGGTGCGCTTGGCCAGGCTGGTGGCGAAGGGGATGACGCCGTACGACAGCGGGCTCATGTAGACCTCGTCCGAGGCCGGGTCGCGCACGAAGTGCACGTTGATGTAGCCCGTGCCCTCGAAGTCCTTGGGCAACGTGATCTTCTGCACCGAGGCGGTCTTGTCGGTCTTGAACCAAGCGTGGGCGTAGACCTTGTCACGCTCGATGGTGATGAGGCCCGCGCCCACGTACGGCGCGCGGATGCTCACCTCGATCTCCTGGCCCGGCTCGTAGTCCTTGCGGTCGAGCGTGAGCTGGAGCTCGGCGTTGCGGTCCAGCGAGCGCGAGACGTTGGCATTGCCCGCCACGCTGTACTCCACGCGGTTGAGCTCCAGCCCGCCCGCATTGCGCACCACGTAGGCGAAGTTGCCGGGCGCGGAGGTGTTCAGTGCCATGGTGTTGCCGGCCGTGACGATGGCCAGCGGCTTCTCGTCGATCACGATTTCCTTCTTGCGCGATTCGTAGCGGTACAGGCCGTTGTCCTGCTTCACGAGCACCGACAGCACCTTGCGCTCCACGCGCTCGATCTTCAGGTCGGCCACGGCCGTCTTCTTCGCCTGCGGGTCGATGGCGATCACGGTGGCGTTGCGCGCGGCGCCCTTGCTCACGTAGCTGGTGTCGCCGTCGACCTTCACGCCCACGAGATAGGGCATGTCGCTCACCAGCGTCTGCGTCTCGGCCGAGACGCTGCGCCCGCCCTCGGGCTCGAAGGCCTTGGCGAGCACGTGCACCTGGTAGGTGGCGGCATCGAAGCGCGACAGGCGCAGGTCGAACTCGGCCTTGCCCTCGGCGCTGGTCTGCACGCTGCCCAGGTCGTCGACCTGCTTGTCGGTGGCGCGCTGCGGATCGAAGAAGGCGTAGTCGGCAAACGCGCGGAACACGGGGAAGGCCGGGCTCAGCGTGAGCGTGCCTTCCACCTTGCGGTCGGGCGCGGGCGTGCCGAAGAGGTTCTGCACGTCGATGAGCGCCTTCAGGTCCTTGGGCTTGACCCAGCCTTCGGCCACTTCGCTGCTGAGCTTGGCGACGACCTTGGTGCGGTCGGGCAGGAACTCCTGCACCTTCACCGTGGTGCTGCCGATCAGCAGGCCCTGCACCTCGGGGTTGCCGGGCGAGGATTCGCGCGGCAGGTAGAGGTTGACGGTGTAGTTGCCGGTGGGCGAGGTGTCCTGCGTGGTGTGGGCGATTTCCGCCGCGCCACCGGGGCCGAGCTTGAGCTTCTCGCGGCGCACGCTCAGGCCGCGCGCATCGATGACCTCGGCTTCGAGCGGCAGGTCGCGCAGCGACGTGCCCCAGTTGCCGGCCTTGACCATCATCGCGATGTGCATGGTGTCGCCCGGGCGGTAGATGCCGCGGTCGCTGAACACATAGGCCGTCATCTGGTTCGGCACGCCGGCCGCACGCAGGCCGCCGACGTCGAAGCGCGAGATGTCCAGCGTGCGGTCGCTGCGGTTGAAGGGCAGGAAGCTCAGGTCGCCGTCCTTGCGCACCACCAGGACCACGGGCGCCTTTTCGCGCTGGTAGCCGGCGAGGTTGGGCAGCTTGGCGGCGCCGGTTGCATCAGTGGTCTGCGACGCGACGATCATGCCGTTGCGCCCCCAGACCTCGACCAGTGCATTGGCCACGGGCTGGCCGTTGGCGATGCTCTGCACGAACACGTCGCGCGTGCCGTCGAGCGACTTCTTGGCGACGATGCCCAGGTCGGTGACGAGCACCAGGCGCTGGTCCTTCTGGTCTTCGGGGTTGCCGCTCTCGGGGTCGCCTTCGCTCTCGTACTGCGGTTCTTCCTGTTGCTCTTCTTCGGGCTGTGCCTGTGCGGCATCGCCTTCGGCCTTCTTCTTGGCCTTGGGGTCGTAGCCCTGCACCTTGAGCAGGAACACGCCGCGGCGGTCGGCCACGTCGCTGCGCAGGTACTGCGCGAAGTCGACGGTTTCGTAGTGCGCCTTGCCGGCGGGAATGCTGAGCGGGATTTCCTTCTCGAAGCGATCGACGAGGTTGTCCGACTGCAGGCCGTTGTTGAACTGCGGATGCGCGAAGTCGCCGTTGCTCTGCGTGACCAGGTGCTGCAGCTGCTGCGGCAGCAGGCGGCCGATTTCCAGGCGGATGCCGGGCAGGTCGCGCACCAGGATCGGCAGCTTGCGCTCGCCCGACAACGCGAGCAGCGAACCCTGGCTCATGATGGTGAGCTCGGGCGCGAAGGTCTTGAGCAGCTTCACGTCCTGGCGCGCCGCGCCGAGCTGGTAGCCACCGGGCGTCTTCAGGCCCTTGGCCACGCGCACCAGCAGGTAGCGGCCGCCTTCGGCCTGCGGCAGGCGGAAGCTGACCATCTCGGTCACTTCGCGCTCGCTGGCGATGGGCTGCAGGTTGATCTTCTTCGCGCGGCGCAACACGGCGTCGGTGACCTTGGACGGGTCGGCGGACCAGTCGAACTTGTCCTCCGGGTCGCCCTTCGCTTCTTCGGTGACGGGCAGCAGCCACGCTTGCACCACCCGCGCCATCTCGCGCTCGTGCACAGGCATCGAGGCGCTGATGTGCATCACATGTTCCGGCTCGCCGTTCTCGCCCGTCACGATGGTCGGGTCGACGCTGGAGATGTCGAGGCTGAAGAGCCCGGGGATGTCGACCGCGCGCGAGAGGTCGTTGCGCAGGCCCGGGCCGCCCTTCTGCGCGACCGCACCGGAGGTGAGGCTGAGCACCACGGGGCGCGTCTTCTCGGGGATGGGCAGGGGCTCCGATTGCAGCGTGGCGGTGAGGCGCAGCTTGTCGTAGCTGACGGTGAACTTCTCGCTCGCGCACTTGCCCACGCTGAAGAAGGAGGTGCTGCAGGCCTGGTCATAGGTCAGCACCAGGCGCTTCTCGAACTCGGCGGTGTTCACAGGGTGCGAGAAGCGCACCTGGAAGAGGGCGCGGCGCACATTGGCCTGCACCGGGTCCTGATAGAACTCCGCGCCCGCGATGCGTGCGTTGAACTCGGGCGAGATGAAGTCGTACTTGCGCTTTTCGATCTCGATGTGCGGCGCCAGCGCTTCCTGCGCGAGCTGCACCTTGTAGAGCTGGCCCACCGGCCAGTCCTGTGCGGGCAGGAATTCGAGCTTCTTCTGGCTGCTCCACGTCCAGCGCCCGGCAATGGCGGGTTCGATGGAAACGCCGGTCGCCTCCTGGCCGATGCGCGCAATCGGCGCAACCGAAGCCGAGAAGTTGATGACGAGCGGGTTCGGCCCCTTGTCGTTCTCGATCTGCGTGCGGGGCGGTGCCACGATCTGCGCGGTGGAAACGACGGGCTCGACGCGATCGGGCGTGAGGCCGTGCCACCACTTCAGCACATGCGGGCTGGCGAACCAGCCGGCCACCGCCAGCAGCGCGAGCACCACCACCCAGGTCAGCCGCTGCTGCAGCCACTGCAATCCGAAAAGAAGAAATGCGCCCACGATGCGCAACCACCCCGGGGGTCGCCAGGAACCGATGAGCCCGCGTGCCAGCGGACGCAGGAAGCCGAGCGCGCGGCCCAGCCCGGTGAAGAGCACGTCGCTGAACGACGCGAGTTTTCGATTGGCGACTTGAAGCATGGAGGCTCCCCCTTGTGTTTCTTGTGAGCGCGTTGCAGTCTGTCCGCGATCTGTGAACCCTTGGCGCTGTGTGTGAAGTCTGCGTGAAAACCGCACAGGCCCGCGCCGCAGCCCGATTCAATCCATCCGTCAGAACGAAAGCTGGGGCTTGTTCACCATCAGCCAGAACACGACGGCCATCGCCACGAAGGCCGGATAGCCGAGCAGTTCCCACCAGCGCTGGTAGCGCAGATACAGCGCCGGCAGCGGCATCGCGTCGCGGTGCGCCTGCGCCGCAAGCGCCGCCATGCGGATCTGCAGCCACACCACCGGCAGCCAGCACAGGCCCGCGAGCGCAAAGAGCCCCAGCGACAGCGCGAGCCACGGCGTCGACAGCGGCCAGCCCGCCATGTGGGCCAGCGCGAAACCGGTGACCGGCTGCAGGATGACGGTGGGCGTGGTGAACCACCAGTCGGCCCGCACCACCAGCCGGCTCACCACCGCCTGCGCCGGCACGCTGCCGCTGCGGTTGGCAAAGAACATGTAGAACGCCGACCCCAGCCCCGTGCCGACCATCAGCACGCTGGAGACGATGTGCAACCACTTGAGGACGAGATAGGTGTTCATGGCGTGGCGCGCCGGTACAGATGCCAGAGCAGCGCGGCGATGGGCAGGTTCTTGAGCAGCGGACCGAGCGGATGCAGCCACAGACTCGGCTGCAGCACCGTCGCCACGAGCGTCATGGCGAGCATCAGGGCGAAGGCGGCGAGGTAGACGGTGCGCCCGGGCCGCAGCCACAGGGCCAGGCCGATCGCAAGATCAGCCACCGCGCCACCGACGATCAACGACTGCACCAACCAGGGCGGCGAAGCGATGCCAGCTTCGGCCAGCACGCGGCGGCTCTGGCCGTCGAGTTCGACGATGCTGGCGAAGGCGGTGAACAGCCAGACGGCGACGAGGCTGAAGCGAAGCAGACGATCGTCGTCGGCAGGGCGTGTCATGGCGTGGACGGCGCCTCGTCGACCACGTCCGTCACCATGCCCCAGCGCACGAACTCGGGGTCGAACTCGGACAGCGTGAGCAGGCCCGCGCAGGCATGCGCGCCCGCTGGCAACGCATCGCCGCGCGCCAGCCGGCGGGCCAGCAGGATGGCGGCCATGCAGGGAATCTCGGGGCCGTGGTTGTCGTCAGCGGCGATGTGCCAGGCACGGCGCGCAACGGCACCGTGCGCATCGGTGCCCTCGACACGCACCACCATGCCACCCAGCGCGGTGCCGAACGCGTCGAACACGCCACCCGTCGCATGCAACAGCGGCGCCAGCTTCTGCGGCGCGCGCAGCAGGCCTGTGCGACGCAGGAAGGCCAGGAAGGCGAAGGCCTGCTGGGTCAGGCCGACTTCGAGCGCGGCGCGGAACATGACCGACTGCACGCCGGCGTAGCGCGCGGGAAAGAGTTCGAGATCGGGGATGTCGCACAGCGCACCGCGGCGCGGCTTCATGCGTGCGAACTGCACCTTCGCGGGACGGGCCCAGCCGGGTTGCTCGGTCCACGCGCCGTCCTGCCAGACGCGGATCGGCGCGCCGCAGTAGGCGAGCACGCCCGCGAGCGTGGCTTCGCCGCGCGGCGCGCCCTGTGCGGGGGCGATGCAGATGTCGATGCTGCGGAGGGCCTGCCAGCCGTCGGCGAGGTGATCGATCACCGCCGACGACAGTGCCGGCACCGTGCTGGCACCGGTCACGGCGGTGCGGCCCGCCGTGCGGAAGGCGGTGTCCATCGCGGCGGGAAAGTCGCAGACGAAACGGCGGCCGTCGGCCAGGTCGATGTAGTGCGCGCCGGCGGCGGCCACAGCCTGCGGCACGCGGTAGTCCTGGCCCTGGAACGGGCCTGCGGTGTGGATGACCAGGTCGACCCCCAGGAATCCGAGGCCTTGCGCGAGATCGGGCGACTGCGCGTCGACGCGAACACCGCGCGCGCCACCCCCCAGCGAATGCGCGAAGGCCGTGGCCCGTTCGAGGTCGCGCCCGCCGACCCACAGTTCGATGTTCGCGTCCTGCGACAGCGCGCGGCTGATGCGTGCGCCGAAATTGCCGTAGCCGCCGAGCACCAGCGTCTTCATGCGAGGCTCGCCCCTGCGATGTGGCCGCGCGTGAAGGCTTCCTCGAAGATCGAATAGCCCGACCAGTCCGCATGCGCGAACGACAGCCGGCCCGCGGCCACGCGGTCGCCGTGCGCGCCGATCTGCGCGAGCAGCCCCGGCCGCGGGATCGACATGGCGTGTCCGTAGCGCGTGATCTCGATGCGCGTGGCGAGCGCGGGCAGGTCGGGGTGCGGCACCGACAGCTCGGCCAGCAGCTCGTCGCGCCAGGCGGTCCACGGGCGCTCGAGCAGCAGTTGCCGGCCATCGCCCGTGTCGTAGCTGCTCGGGCCCAGCGGGCGATACCAGCTGAGCACGGTGCCGCGCGGCGTGGGGTCGAGCGTCTGGTGGCGCGCATCGACGTACCCGAGGCCGCGCGTGCCGTAGATCACGTTGTCCCAGCTCGGCGCGGCACCGACGCGGTCGGCCAGTGGACCGCGCAGTTGCACGTTGGCGACCAGCCAGGGGGCGTAGCGCACGTGCGCGGCGGCGCTGGTCAAGAGCGGCGGCGGGTTCTCGACCACGCGCGCGGCGATGAAGACGGGCAGCGCGACGATGCAGCGCTCGGCCTGCCAGCGCACCAGCGATTTCGAGGCGGCATCCCACGCATCGACCTCGACACCGCCGCGCCCTTCGGCGATGCGGGTGACGACCTGGCCGGTGTGCAGGCGCTCGCCCAGCGGCGCGGCCAGCTGCTTCGTGAGCCAGCCGTTGCCTTCGGGCCAGGTGAGCACGCCGTCGCGATCGGGGTTGCTGTCATTGACACTGCCGCTCGCATCGCCGGGCGCATGGAAGCCGTGCCGGCTCGCAAAGTAGTGGATGCCGGCCCAGGCCGACACCTGCGCGATGCCGGCGCCGTAGTCGTCGCGGCAGCAGTAGTCGAGGTACCAGCGCAGGTGCGCGTCGTCGAAGCCTTCGCGGTCGAGCCAGCCCGCGAAGGGCACGGCGTCGAGCGCGAGCAGTTCGGGCGTGACGGCGAAGCGCAGCGTGGGAATGGCGAAGTGCGCGGCGTGCTGCAGCGCGTCGATGCGCTGCGCGAAGCGGCGGTACTGCGCGAGCGTGCCATCGCCCACGTCATGCACGGGCAGCAGCCCGTCCTGCCACTCGCCGCGGAAGAACAAGCGCTCCTGCGGGCTGTGGCAGAGGTGACGCTCGTCGTAGGTCCAGCGGCCGGCCACGCGGCGGCGCAGACCAAGTTCTTCGAGCAGGTCCTGCACCTCGTGCGCGTCGTCGCCGGGCGTGGGCAGGTAGTGCGCGCCGAGCGGGCAGGCGATGCCGCCCACCGAGCCGCCGCGCGCGTTGCCGCCGGCGGTGTCTTCCAGTTCGAGCAGCGCGAAGTCGTCGATGCCTGCCAGGCGCAGCGCGCGCGCAGCCGCAAGACCGGCGACGCCACCGCCCGCGATGACCACACGTGTGCGCCTGACGCTCGCCGGCGCCTGTGACCTGAGCGCGCCATCGCGCATCGCGTGGCCGCGTGCAACATCGACGCCGGTAAAGCCGCCTTCGATGGGCTGTGGCGGTGCCTCGCAGCCGGCCAGCGCCAGGGCGCCCGCCGCACCCGCAGCGGCCCCAAGAAAACCACGACGCCTCATGGCACCCGCATCCTTCGAGGAACACCGCGGAACCGGCTTTGCCGGGCCGCAGGTGTTGCCCCCGGCAGGGGGTTGGCGAAGCGACACGAAGTGCGCGCAGCCTGGGGGCGAGCCATATCAGTGAGCCATGACCTTGCCCCACTCCTGTTCGTAGGTGGTGACCAAGGTCTGGTTCGACAGGCGATTCACTTCGGTCGGCACGCGCGCCATGTCGAGCGGAAAGTCGAACATCAGCGGCAGCGTCGAAGCGGTCAGGAAGCGCATGCCGCCCGGCAGTGCGTCAGGCAGTCGGTAGGGCCGGCGGCTCGCGATGATGTAGCCCCATTCGCCGAAGCTCGGCACGTGCGCGTGGTACGGCGTGGCCTTCAGGCCGACCGACTCGATGGTGGTGGCGACAGTCCAGTAGCTCTTGCGCGCCACAAGCGGCGAGGTGGTCTGGATCACCGCGTAGCCGCTGGCCGACAGGCGCCGGTCGAGCAGGGCGTAGAAGCTGTTGGTGTAGAGCTTGCCGATGGCGAAGTTGGTGGGGTCCGGAAAGTCGACCACGATGACGTCGAAAGTTTCGTCGGCCCCCACGCTCCCCGCTGCGCGTGGTTCGCTGCCCCCCGAGGGGGCGCTCGCGCCTTGGGGCGGCCCGGCGGCGCTCGAACCGCCCTCCTGCAGCCACTTGAACGCATCGGTATTGACCACCTTCACCTTCGGCGACGAGAGCGCGTGTCCGTTGAGCGCGGCCAGCGTCTCGTGCGTCGTGAAAAGCTGGGTCATGTTCGGATCGAGCTCCACCAGCGTGATCGATTCGACCGAGGGGTACTTGAGGATCTCGCGCACCGCCATGCCATCACCGCCGCCGAGCACGGCGACTTTCTTGGGCGCGCCGTGCGCGGCCATCACGGGATGCACCAGCGCCTCGTGGTAGCGGTACTCGTCGCGCTCGGCGAACTGCAGGTTGCCGTTGAGGAACAGCCGATGGCCCAGCGCGCCGCGCGTGACCACGATGCGCTGGTAGGGCGAACTGGCGCTGAAGACGATGTGGTCCTGGTAGAACTTGTCTTCCGCCAGCGTGGTGATGTGGTCGGCGCCCCAGAAGGCGCCGATGAGCACGGCCAGCGTGAGAAAGCAGGCCACCGCATGCGCGCCGGCGCGGCGCAGCTCATGACGGAAGAGCCACAGCGCCCACACGGCCACCGCGGCGTTCATCACGCCGAACAGCAGGCCGGTACGGATCATGCCGAGCTGCGGCACGAGGATCAGGGGGAACGCGACCGACACC
Source organism: Acidovorax cavernicola (assembly GCF_003581445.1). NCBI lineage: Bacteria > Pseudomonadati > Pseudomonadota > Betaproteobacteria > Burkholderiales > Comamonadaceae > Acidovorax > Acidovorax cavernicola. Next base: position 20,816 of record NZ_QXMN01000046.1, read on the forward strand.
GCGAGCGCGCCCAGGTAGTCGAAGGTCAGCACCTGCGACACGAGGTCCTTGAGCACGATGTTGCGCTTGAGGATGCGCATCACGAGCGGAATCTCGAGCCCGACCAGCGTGCCGACCACGATCACGAGCCCATAGAGCAGCAGCCGGAACGCGCCCGGTACGTAAGCGTTGGCCAGGAACAGGATCGCCGGCAGCGCGCCGCCGATCAGCGCGACGAGCAGTTCGATGCGAAGGAAGTGCGCCGGCAGCTGCCGATCGAAGTAGCGCGAGAGCCATGAGCCCACGCCCATGGCGAACAGGTAGGTGCCGATGATGGTGCTGAACTGCAGCACCGAGTCGCCGAGCAGGTAGGAGCTCAGCGCGGCCGCGCTCAGTTCATAGACCAGGCCGCACGCGGCGACCACGAACACGCTGGCGAGCAGCGCGATTTCGACGGGTTGCGGCCCCCGCACCTGCGGGGTGCGCGCGGGCAGGGCCGCGTCGCTCAATGGATTGCAGCGGCCACGATGACGCTGATGCCGAGGCTCATGGCGGCCACGACCAAAGCGAGCGCCATGTTCTGCTTCTCGACGATCTCGCCCCACAGGTCATAGGGGGTGATCTTGTCGATGATCAAAAAGCAGACCCAGAAGACCACCACGCCGATCAGCGCATACACGAGCGATCCGAGGACCACGCCCGGTTTCAGCCATTCAATTCCCATGGGGACCTCCAGTCGTAGCAATAAAGAGAGAAGTGCGAGAGAAGCGCCTGCGCGCGATCTTCGTCATTTGTGGCCGCCGCCGCTCGAGTAGCCGCCGTACGAACCGCCCGAGCTGCGATAGCCGCTCGAGGAACCGCTGCTGCAGGTGCTCAGCATGAGCATGACGAAGATGATGATCACGATGACGATGATGATCGTGCCGCAGCCCATGCCCGAGGCGGCGCTCACCGGCAGCGCGTCGGAGCGCTCGAACATGTCCTTCTTGGCGTCGAGCTTGAAGGCTGTGGCCACCACGCCACTGTCGATCTTGCTGCCCGAGGACCAGGTCAGTTCGTTGGCCGAGCGCTCCATGGAAAGCAGCGCACCGCCGCTGGCGAAGTCCCGGTTGAAGGTCTTCTGCCCGCGCTCGACCTGCCAGTAGAACTCGCCCGCCACGTAGGTGGTCTCGGCGTTGTAGGCGTACTGCTGCTGGTAGCGTTTGTTGAGGTAAGTGGCGGTGCTGCCGTTCTCGGCCATCACGGGCGCGCCGGTGGTCGGCTTGACCATGCTCCAGCCGTCCTCGGCATCGACCAGGAAGCTGAAGCCACGCTTCTTGTTGTACAGCAGGTACTCGTCCCAGCCGAACTGCTCGTCGTCGCCGGGCTCCTGACCCATGCGGTGCTGGAAGCCCACGACCTGCCACTGCGCGCCCTGCAGCTGGCCCACGGTGCCCAGCGCGATGAGCGGGCGCACCGGCTCGTCCTGCTCGGCGTGCTTCAGCTCGCCGCCGATGCCTTGCGACAGGTCGATGATGCTGTGGCACGAGCCGCAGGTGATGCTCTTGCTGTCGGCCAGGTTGACCGTGACGGGCGAGCCGCAGTTCGGGCAATTGAAGCCGCGCCCCTTTTCGTCCTTCGCGGATTCCGCGCGCAGGCCGGTGAGCTGCAGGTCGTCCAGCTGCACCGAACGGCCGAGGTAGGCGCTGGGCTTGGCGGTGCCGTAGTCGATGCTGAGCACCAGCCCCTTGTCGTTGCGCAGCTCGACCATCGCGAACGGCTTGCCGAGCTCGGGCAGGTGCGGCAGTTCGCCCTGCGCGGAGGTCAGCGCCACCTGCTCGTTGGACGCGACGGTGTAGCTCTGGCCGGCGAACGCGGTGGTGGCGCCTACGCGCAGGTCGACTGGCGGCGGCGCGGTGCGCTGCAGGTCGAAGGGCAGCGCGAAGACGTACGCGCCGTTGTCCTCGCTGAGGACGCCGGTGCGATCACCATCCAGCGCGGCGATCCACTCGGTCCAGCGCCCGCCGGGGTAGGTGTATTGCAGCCGGCCGATCAGCGTGAAAGGCTTGTCCTGGATGCGGCCCGAGGCAAAAAGCTGCAGCGGACTGAAATCGTCGAACAGCTCGGCCATCTTGCCGGTGCGCGCGAGCGTCTCGCCCTGGCGCACGACGGTGCTCTGGCAGTAGGGACAGACCGCGTGCGTCGATTGCGCCGAGCGGAATTCGACCGGCGCGCCGCAGCCGGGGCAGGGCGCGCGGTAGTAGCGTTGGTTGCCGGTTTCCTCAGCCATGACAGCTCAGGAAATCAAAGGCAATAACCACGGATGCAGCTGCGGGAAACACCACGGAACCGGCTTCGCCGGGCCGTAGGTGTTGCCCCCTGCAAGGGGGGAGGAGAAGCGACACGAAGTGCGCGAAGCCTGGGGGTTAGACCAACACTGGGGTTAGACCAGCTTTTTCAGCAGTTCGGCCTTCTTGGCGTCGAACTCTTCCTGCGTGAGGATGCCCTTGGTCTTGAGTTCGCCAAGCTTCTCGAGCGTGGTCATCACGTCGGCGGCGCTCACCACGGCCACGGCAGGTTGCTGCGTCGTCGCCGCGGCCTGGGCCGCCGCGTTCGGGCTCAGGCCCTGTGCAAGGTTCTGCGCCAGCACCTGGCCCAGCGCCACGCCGGCGCCCAGACCCATCGCGTCACCCGCGATGCCGCTGCCGCCACCCGCTGCGCCTTCGGCGAACTTGGGGATGGCCTGCGCCGTCTGGTATTGCATGAACTTGCCCATGTCGTTACCGACCATGCCCATGCCGATCTTCTGGTCGAGGATCTTCTGCAGTTCTTCGGGCAGCGAGACGTTCTGGACCGTGATGTTCTCGAGCTTGATGCCGATCTTCTCGAACTCGGGCACCAGCTGGGCGGCCAGCGCCTGCGCAAACTGGATCTGGTTGGCCGCCAGGTCGAGGAAGGGCAGGCCGCTGGAGGCAATGGCGTTGCTGATGTTCTGCAGCACCAGCCCGCGCAGCTGGCCGTCGAGGTCGGCCACGCTGTAGATGTCGCGTGTGCCGGAGATTTCGGTGTGGAACAGCTTCGGGTCGCCGATGCGGAAGCTGTAATTGCCGAAGGCGCGCAGGCGCACGGCGCCGAAGTCCTTGTCGCGGATCGTGATCGGCTGGGGCGTGCCCCACTTCTGGTCGACCTGCTGGCGGGTGCTGAAGAAATAGACGTCGCTCTTGAAGGGGGATTCGAAGAGCTTGTCCCAGTTCTTCAGGTACGTGAGCACGGGCAGCGTCTGCGTCGTGAGCTTGTACATGCCCGGGCCGAACACGTCGGCCACCTGGCCTTCGTTGACGAACACGGCCATCTGCGACTCGCGCACGGTGAGCGAGGCGCCGTTCTGGATTTCCATCTCGGCCATCGGGAAGCGCCAGGCCAGCGTGCCATCGCCGGACTCGGTCCACTGGATGATGTCGATGAACTGTTTCTTGATGAAATCCATCAGGGCCATGGTCGTTCCTCTCGAGATGTTGTCGGTTTGTGTCCCAGCCGCGCATATTGCCACAGGGCCTTGACGGTGCCCCGTGCTTTTGGTCATGCCTGCCACTGGCCAAGCGGCGTAGTGCGCCATTCACCGAGGTCTACAATCGGCGCCCCCAGAAGAAGCGCCACCAGGAGCAACGGCACATGTCCGATTCGACCGCATCGTCCCCTTCGACCCCTTCCCCGGAAGACAAGCGCGCCCTGCTGCGCCGTGCCGCCCTCGAGTACCACGAGTTTCCCGTTCCCGGCAAGATCGCCATCGCGGCGACCAAGCAGATGGTCAACCAGCGCGACCTGTCGCTGGCCTACTCGCCCGGCGTGGCCGCGCCCTGCGAGGAAATCGTCAAGGACCCGGCCGCCGCGTTCAAGTACACCTCGCGCGGCAACCTCGTGGCCGTCATCAGCAACGGCACCGCCGTGCTGGGCCTGGGCGACATCGGCCCGCTGGCCTCCAAGCCGGTGATGGAAGGCAAGGGCGTTCTCTTCAAGAAATTCGCCGGCGTGGACGTGTTCGACATCGAGATCGACGAGAAGGACCCGGCCAAGCTGGTGGACATCATCGCCTCGCTGGAGCCCACCTTCGGCGCCATCAACCTGGAAGACATCAAGGCCCCGGACTGCTTCTACGTCGAGCGCGAGCTGCGCAAGCGCATGAAGATCCCGGTGTTCCACGACGACCAGCACGGCACGGCCATCACCGTGGCCGCGGCCATGGTCAACGGCCTGAAGGTGGCCGGCAAGAACATCGCCGAGGTGAAACTGGTCGCCTCGGGCGCCGGCGCCGCAGCGCTGGCCTGCCTGAACCTGCTGCTCAAGGTCGGCGTGAAGCGCGAAAACGTGTTCGTCACCGACCTGGCCGGCGTGGTCTACGAAGGCCGTACCGAGCTGATGGACGACGACAAGCGCCAGTTCATGCAGAAGACCGACGCGCGCACGCTCGGCGAGGTGATCGAAGGCGCCGACGTGTTCCTGGGCCTGTCGGCCGGCGGTGTGCTCAAGCCCGCCATGGTCGCCAAGATGGCCAAGCGCCCGGTGATCTTCGCCCTGGCCAACCCGAACCCCGAGATCGCGCCGGAAGACGCGCACGCGGTGCGCGACGACATCATCATGGCCACGGGTCGCACCGACTACCCGAACCAGGTCAACAACGTCCTGTGCTTCCCGTACATCTTCCGCGGCGCGCTCGATTCGGGCGCCACCACGATCACCGACGAAATGGAGCTCGCTGCGGTCCACGCCATCGCCGAGCTGGCACAGGCCGAACAGAGCGAACGCGTGGCTGCCGCCTATGCCGGTGAAAAGCTGAGCTTTGGCCCCGAATACCTGATCCCCAAGCCCTTCGACCCGCGCCTGATGATGAAGATCGCGCCGGCCGTGGCCAAGGCGGCCGAGGAAAGCGGTGTGGCGCTGCGCCCCATCAAGGACATGGACGCCTACCGCGACAAGCTGCAGAGCTTCGTCTATGCGTCGGGCACCACCATGAAGCCGATCTTCGACGCCGCCAAGCGCGCGCCGAAGAAGCGCGTGGCCTACTGCGAAGGTGAAGAAGAGCGCGTGCTGCGCGCCGCCCAGATCGTGGTGGACGAAGGCCTGGCGCGCCCGACGCTGATCGGCCGTCCGGCCATCATCGCCCAGCGCATCGAGAAGTTCGGCCTGCGCCTGAAGGAAGAGCTCGACTACGATATCGTCAACGTCGAGCAGGACCACCGCTACCGCGATTTCTGGCAGACCTACCACCGCATGACCGAGCGCAAGGGCCAGACGGTGCAGACCGCCAAGATCGAGATGCGCCGCCGCCTCACGCTGATCGGCGCCATGCTGCTTCACAAGGGCGAGGTCGACGGCATGATCTGCGGCACCTGGGGCACCACGCTGATCCATCTGCACTACATCGACCAGGTGATCGGCAAGCGCCCCGGCGGTTGCGCCAGCACGCCGCAGGACGTGCCCGTGTACGCCTGCATGAACGGCCTGCTGCTGCCCGACCGCCAGGTGTTCCTGGTCGACACGCACGTCAACTACGACCCGACGCCCGAGGAACTGGCCGAGATCACGACCATGGCGGCCGAGGAAATGATGCGTTTCGGCCTCAAGCCGAAGGCTGCGCTGCTGTCGCACTCCAATTTCGGCAGCAGCAACGAGCCCAGCGCCATCAAGATGCGCAAGACGCTCGACCTGCTGCGCGTGCAGGCGCCCTGGCTCGAAGTGGACGGCGAAATGCACGGCGACGTGGCACTCGACAGCAAGCAGCGCGCGGTCGTCATGCCGCACAGCGCGCTCGCGGGCGATGCCAACCTGCTGGTATTCCCCAACATCGACGCCGCCAACATTTCTTACAACCTGCTCAAGACCGCGGCCGGCGGCAACATCGCCATCGGCCCGGTTCTGCTCGGCGCGGCCAAACCTGTGCATATTCTCACGGCGAGCGCGACTGTTCGCCGCATCGTGAACATGACAGCCTTGACAGTGGCCGACGCAAACGCCGAGAGATAGGCCATTTGGCGAGAGTGGCCGCCAACTTAAGGCGAGCCATCTTTCCCCCGCGACTGCTCAAACTTTGGGCAGTCGCTTGCTATTTTCGCCAGCGTGGTGCACACTCGCGGGCTTGAATTTGCGGGTTAACCCCGAGGTTGAGCGCAATTCGAACCCCCCGCTCTTTTCTTGTGGTGCCCCATGGCGGCTTACGCCTCGATCACGTCCTCTGTCACTAAGTTTGCGCTCACCAGCTTGATGTTGGTGGCACTGACGACGGGGGCCGAGGCCCGCGGATGGTTCGGCGCCGAGAAAACGTCCTCCGAGGCATCGATTGCCCTGACCGATCTGCCGGTCCAGGGCCAGCGAACCTACCAGGCCATCCTCGACGGTGGCCCCTTTCGGTACGACAAGGACGGCACGGTATTCGGCAATCGCGAACGCATCCTGCCAGCGGCACGCCGCGGGCACTACCGCGAATACACGGTGCCGACGCCCGGCGCGCGCAACCGTGGTGCCCGGCGGATCGTTTGCGGTGGCGAGCAGCGCACGGCGCCCGAGGCCTGCTGGTACACGGCGGACCACTATGCGAGTTTCAGACGGATTGCGCCATGAGCGATGAAAACGACCTGAGCGGCGCCTCGAAGCGCCCCGACGAGATGATGATGACTATGGAAAGACCAGCGGATATGACCTTATCCCTTCGAGCCGTACGCCCGAACATCGTGCAATCGATCCGCGCGTTCCGCGTGAACGACCTGCAGGATGCCGCCAACGCGGCCGGCCAGCACTTCCTGTACGCCAACCTGGGCAACGCCCAGACCAAGCAGGACGTGCTCGACCTGATTGCCCAGCAGTTCACCTTCCCGGCGCATTTCGGCAAGAACTTCGACGCGCTGTACGACTGCATGACCGACCCGTTGCACAAATCGGGCCCGCAGCCTGGCTTCGTCATCGTGCTCGAACAGATCCCGGCCAACGCCAAGTTCGACAAGGAAGCACGCGAGCAGCTGCTCGACATCTTCCGCGACGCATCGGACTACTGGGGCGATCGCAAGGTCCCGTTCCGCTGCTTCTATTCTTTTCTGTAGCCCGTTCTGCATCTACCAGCCAAGCAGAACGGGCGAACGAGGCTCAGCCAACCGCTGAAACCCTCGATGGCATCGAAATCAACACCACCGCCACGGCGGCAACCGCTGCTGCGGCCACCCCTGCCAGCACCGAGCCGGCCGGCGAAAAAATGCCGACCGACAAGCTCGTCGACGTGTCGCCCCTGGCGCTGCGCATGAGCAGCCCCTTCAACGCGGGCTACTGGCTGGCCGCCGCATAACTAGGCTCGCCCCCAGGCTGCGCGCACTTCGTGTCGCTTCGCCAACCCCCTTCCGGGGGCGACACCTGCGGCCCGGCAGAGCCGGTTCCGCGGTGTCTCGCGAAATGAAAAAAGCCCGTCAATGACGGGCTTTTTTCATGGGGGGACGGCTTGGGCCAGGGCGACGTATTCGGCCACCGGCACCTCCTCGGCGCGGCGCTGGATGTCGAACTCGCCAGTGAAGCCGTGCTCCCCGAGCCACTTGCCCAGCGTGTGCCGCAGGATCTTGCGGCGCTGGCTGAAGGCCACCTGCACGATCTCGCCGAGCCGCGCCGCATCGACCGCGGGCGGCTGCGCGAGCGGCACCATCCGCACCACGGCGCTGTCCACGCGCGGCGGCGGATCGAAGCTCTCGGGCGGGACGAACAGCACGTCTTCCATGTCGTAGCGCCACTGCAGCATCACGCTCAGGCGGCTGTAGTCCGAGGTGGCGGGGCGGGCCACCATGCGATCGATCACTTCCTTTTGCAGCATGAAGTGCTGGTCGGCGATCAGGTGGGCGAAGCCCAGCAGGTGGAACAGGATCGGCGTGGAAATGTTGTAGGGCAGGTTGCCGACCACGCGCAGCGGCGTCGGTGCCTGGGCCGCCAGCGCGGCAAAGTCGACCTTGAGCACGTCGGACTCGATGACGTCGAGCTGCGGATGCTCCCTCAGCCGCTTGGCCAGGTCGCGATCGAGCTCGATGACCTTGAGGCGGCCGAGCCGCTCGACCAGCGGCTGCGTGAGCGCCGCCAGCCCCGGTCCGATCTCGACCATCGCATCGCCGGGCTGCGGCGAAATCGCCTGCACGATCGCATCGATGATCCCGCCGTCGGACAGGAAGTGCTGTCCGAACCGCTTTCTTGCAATGTGTTGTGCCATCGCGGCCTAGAACGCGGCCATCAGGACTGCGGCGTCTCGCGGTATTCGACGTAGGCGCGCGCGCGCACTTCCTGCACCCAGGTGGTGAAGGCTTCTTCGACGCGCTGTTCACGCAGCGCGGCACGCGCGGCTTCGCGCTGCTCGGACTGGCTCAGCTTGGCTTCGCGACGACCAATCACCTGGATCAGGTGGACACCGAAGCGCGACACCACGGGGTCGCTGACCTGGCCCGGCGCGAGCCGGTCCATGGCTTCCTCGAACTCAGGCACGAACTGGCCGGGGCGCGCCCAGCCGAGATCGCCGCCTTCCTTGGCACTGGCGTCCTGCGAGTTGTCGCGCGCCAGGCCGGCGAAGTCGGCGGTGCCGCCTTGCACGCGGCGCTTGAATTCCTGCAGCTGCGCCACCGCCTGCGCGGTCGTGCGCTTGGGGTCGTTCATCAGCAGGATGTGGCGCACCTGGGTCTGGGTGATCGATGCATCCGACGCCCCCACCTGTGCCTTGGTCAGCACCTTGAGCACGTGGAAGCCGGCGCCCGAGCGCACGGGCCCGGCGATGCCGTTCACCGCGGTCGATTGCGTGGCCTCGACGAACACCGGCGGGTAGCGGTCGGCACTGCGCAGGCCGAGCGCGCCGCCGTTGGCACGGTCGGGCGAGTCGGAGTTCTCGCGCACCAGCTTGGCGAAGTCTTCGCCGCCGCGCGCACGTTGCGCGAGCGCATCGGCCTTCTGCTTCGCCGAAGCGACCTGCGCGTCGGTGGCGTTCTCGGGCACGGCCACCAGCAGCTGGGCGATGTTGAGGTTCAGCAGGGCGTTGTTCTTGACGGCGCTGTCGCGCTGATCGCGCAGGTACTCGTCCGCCTCGGTGTCGCTGATCTTGACCTTCGACTCAACCTCGCGATCGCGCAGGCGGGTGAGCAGCAACTGGTCGCGCAGGTCGTTGCGGAATTCGCGCGGCGAGATGCCCTCGGCCGCCACGCGGCTGCGCAGTTCGGTGAGACTGATCTCGTTCTGGCGCGCCACGGTCTGCTCGGCCTGGTCGATCGCCACGTCGTCGACCTTGATGCCGTTTTCCTTCGCGAGCTGCAGCTGTGCACGCTCGGTGATCAGGCGCTCCAGCACGAGGCGCGTGAGCTCGGCGCGCGGCACGCGCTCGGCGTCCGGGTTCTCGCGGATCAGGCGCGTGACGCGCGATTGCACCTCGGTGTTGGTGATGGGCTCGGAGTTGACCAGCGCCACGATGTATTCGGCCGCGCGCTGCACCGGCGCCGCCGCGGGACCGGCCGGACGGGCCACCGGCGGCACGATCCGGGGACCGGCGCGCATGATGTCCGTGATGCCGCTGCCGGAACGAAAGCCCTGTGCGCCGGCCGTTGCGGCGATGGCCGCAAGGCAACCCAGGGTGATGAGGGAACGGATGTGTTTCATGGCGTGAATCGGTCGTCGTTCAGTCGTAATTGGTGAAGCGGCTCGGAGCCTCGGTCGGTTGACGCAGCGGCTGGTAGCGCTGCACGTTCTGCCGCAAGGCCTGCATCGGGCTCGATCCGATGCTGGAGAAACCGACGAATTCGAGCTGGAACATGATGCGGGTGTTGGCCGTCACCTGGCCCGTGGTGATGCGCTGCAGCACCACGCGGCCGATCCAGCAGCAGCCGTCGTACTCGACACCGAGCACGCCGTCCGTGAGCTTCTTGTCCTGCAGGCTGTAGTTGAGACGGCCCACGGCGTACCAGCGCCCGCCACCTTCGCCCTTACCCGGACCGAGGTCCTTGTTGCCCTTGTCGCCCCACAGGTCGTTGATCGGCCATTGCCAGCCGAAGTCGATCGACTTGTTGCCGTCGGTGGCCGTAGGCGTGCTCGGCGCCTGGTAGCGGAAGGCGGCGCTGAGGTTGCGGTACGGCCCCGGGTTGTAGCGCGCGCTGATGGCGCTGCGCGTGGACCGGCGCGAATCGGGGTTGTACTGGAGCAGCGTGTCCAGGCTCCACTTGGGCGTCCAGTTGATCTGCGCGCCCAGCAGCAGGTCGCTGGTGCGGTCGGTGACCGGTGCGACGCCCGGCAGCGTGACCTTCTGGTCGGCGAAGCGGAAGCGTTGCGCGATGCCGAAGCGCACGGCTTCCACACCGGTGCCGGGGTCGATCAGGCGGGACGTGACACCCAGCGTGAGTGCGTTGGTGTCCGAGATGCGGTCGCTGCCCGAGAAGGCGTTCTCGGTGTAGATGGTCGCGAAGCTGAAGTCGTTGGCAGCCGAATCGTAGTTCGGCAGCATGCTCTGGTTGCGGTACGGCGTGTAGACGTAGTACGCACGCGGCTCCAGCGTCTGGCGGAAGGCACGGCCGAAGTAATTGGCGTCGCGCTCGAAGATCAGGCCGCTGTCCAGGCTGAAGGTCGGCACGACGCGGTTCGACGAGGTCGGGAAGAAGTACAGCTGGCTCGGGTTGTACGGCATCCCGTTCACGTAGTCGATGCCGTTGACCGACACCTTCGGAATGGACGACTGCGGCAGGTAATAGTTGTACGAAGTCGCGTGCAGCTGCAGCTTGGGAATGACGAAGGAGCTCGGCGTGAGGAACGGCCGGCTGATCGCCGCCTGCGCGAACACGCGGTCGCCATCAGGCTGGGACTGCTGCACGAGGTCGAACCCGGGCTGACCCGCCAGGATGCTGTTGACGCGAAAACGCGAGTAGTCGGTGTTCAGCGAGACGTCGAAGCCGTGCCAGTCGTACTTGGCGTAGTTGGCCGTGATCTGCGGCACGCGGTCGTACGACGGCACGACCGGCGACAGGTTGTATTGCAGCGTCTGGTAGCGCAGGGCGCGCACGGCACCGCTCCAATCGCCCTTGGACCAGTTCAGCGAGCCTTCGCTCGGCAGCTGGCGCTGTGCCAGCGTCGGCGTGCGCGTGAAGTCGCGCCAGTAGTCGTTGTCGCTGACGCGGTTGATGTTGATGTTGGCGGACAGCGAGTCGAGCCCCAGCGCCTTGGCGTCGAAGTCGTGGTGATGGTTCAGCCACAGGCCCCAGCGCTTGCTGCTGTCGGGCTGCTTGCCGAAGTTCAGGTCTTTGAGCGCGATCTCGCCGTTGTTCAGCTTCTGCAGCTGCTCGGCACGCGCCTCGTTGTAGCGCTGGCCCACGAGGCGGTCGCTGCCCATCAGGTCCAGGCGAATGCTGCCGCTGTAGTCCTTCTCGAGGTAGCGGAATTCGTTGGCCAGGTTGAGCCCGCGCTTGCTCATCAGCGTGGGCGTGAAGGTGGCGTCGCGGTTGGGCGCGATGTTCCAGTAGTAGGGCTGCGAGACCTCGAAACCGTTCGTGTTGTCCAGCCCGATGGTGGGCGGCAGCAGGCCGCTCTTGCGCTCGTTGGACAGCGGGAAGGTCACGCGCGGGATCGGCGGCGTGGTGATGCCCATGAAGCTCATCCGCGCGTCGATGGCCACGCCCTCGTTTTCCTCGGTGTCGGTGGTCAGCGTGGCGGCCGTCAGCAGCCAGGCCGGCATCCAGCCGGGGAAGTCTTCGCGGCGGCAGGTGGTGTAGCTGGCGCGCCGCGCGATCGAGACATTCGAGTCGACAAAGTCGATGCGCTCGGCCTCGCCGTGGCCACCGGTCGAGAGGAAGCGGTAGCGCACGTTGTTGAAGAAGCCCTCGAAGGTCTCGAGCTTGAGTTCCAGTTCGGGGCCTTCGTACACGTTGCCGGCCTGGTTGACCCGCACGTTGCCCGTGGCCTTGGCGCGGTCGTCGGGCTGGTAGTACTCCAGGCGGTCGGCGGTGATGGCGAGCGGGCCGCGGCGCAGCGTGGCATTGCCCTCGACCACGGTCTCGAGGTCGGGGCGGCCGGAAATGCGGTCGCCGGTGACGAGGCTGGGCAGCTGGCTGCGTTGCGCGGGCGTCAGCGTCTCGGTGAGCAGCGGCGTGCGCTTCAGCGTGAGCGGGCCCTCGAGGCTGCCAGGCTGCTGGGCGGACGCGCCGTGCGCGTGCAGCAACGCCAGCGACAGCACGGCCAGTGGCAGCGGCGGGCTCAGACGTCGCGAGGCGGCGCGTGGGGTCGTAGGCATCGATTCGGAACGAAAGATCGTCGGGGACGGCGCGGCAGGCCGGCGGGTTGCGGGGACCGGCAGCCACCCCGCCCGGCCGGATCGGCCTTGGGAAGGGGTGCCGCGCCAGGCGGATTTGTAGAATTGATTATCCATGACAGCACCTTCGACCCCGGCTCCCACGACCCCACACCCCGACCAGGCCATTGTCTGGACAGATCCGCAGCGGGCCGAAGCGTTCCGGGGCTGGCTGGCCGGCATTGCCGGGGCCAGGCAGCTGCGCCCGGACACCGTCCGGCTGGCCTCGGCCGACGCCAGCTTCCGCCGCTACTTCAGGCTCGACACCACCGACGGCCGCACGCGGATCGTGATGGACGCGCCGCCGGACAAGGAAAACTGCGCCCCCTTCGTGCAGGTCGCGCAGCTGATGGCCGAGGCCGGCGTCTGTGCGCCGCAGGTGCTCGAATGGGACCGCGACCACGGTTTCCTGCTGCTGGACGACCTGGGCCGACAGACCATGCTCGACGTGATCGACCCGGCCCGCACGGACACCTGCCGCCCGCTCTATGACGAAGCCATCGACGCGCTGATCCGCTGGCAGCTGGCTTCCAAACCCGGCGTGCTGCCCCCCTACGACCGGGCGCTGCTCGAGCGCGAACTGGCGCTCTTTCCCGAGTGGTACATCGGCCGCCACCGCGGCGTGGCCGTCGAGGGTCAGTTGAAGGAACGCCTGGACCGCGTCTTCGCGCTGATCGTCGAGAACAACCTCGCGTCCCCGAGCGTGTACGTGCACCGCGACTTCATGCCGCGCAACCTGATGATCGGCGGCGAAGGCGCGCCGCTGGGCGTGCTCGACTTCCAGGACGCCGTCTATGGCCCGATCCCCTACGACATCGCCAGCCTGATGCGCGACGCCTTCCTGAGCTGGGACGAGGAGTTCGTGCTCGACATCACCGTGCGCTACTGGACCGCCGCGCGCAAGGCCGGCCTGCCGGTGGACGAGGACTTCGGCGCCTTCTACCGTGCGGTCGAATGGATGGGTCTGCAGCGCCACCTCAAGGTCGCAGGCATCTTCGCGCGGCTCACGCTGCGCGACGGCAAGCCGCGCTACCTGGCCGACACGCCACGCTTCATCGCCTACATCCGCGCCACCGCCAGCCGCTACATCGAGCTGAAGCCGTTGCTGCGCGTGATCGACGAGGTCGAGGGCACCACGGCGGTCACCGGCTTCGCCTACGGTCGAGTCTGAAGAGAAACTGAAAAAAGCCGAAAAAGAAAATCGCTGTAGCGCCCGCGCCACGGGCGCCCTCAGCTCCTGATTTCATAGCATGCCCCGTTTTCACTGCTCCGTGCCGCTGACCGCTGGCGCCAGCCTGGCGCTGCCGCCGGGTGCCGCGCGCCATGTGCAGGTGCTGCGCATGCAGCCCGGCGACGCCCTCACCCTGTTCGACGGTGCAGGCGGCGAGTACGCCGCGACAGTCGAGCGCATGGGCCGCAGCGACGTGGCAGTGACGGTCGGCGCCCACACGCTGGTGGAGCGCGAAGCCGCCCGCGCCGTGCACCTCGCGGTCGGCATGCCGGCCAACGAACGCATGGACTGGCTGGTCGAGAAAGCCACCGAACTCGGCGTGACCAGCATCCAGCCGCTGGCCACGGCGCACGGCGTGCTGCGGCTGTCGGGCGAACGCGCCGAGAAGAAACGGGCGCACTGGGAAGCCATCGCCGTCGCGGCCTGCGAGCAATGCGGGCGAAACCGGGTGCCGGTGATCCATCCGGTGCAGTCTTTCGCAGGCTGGCTGAGCAGCACCGCCGCTGCGGACATGGCAGCGACGCGCCTCATATTGAGTCTGGCCGACGGCACGCGCGCCGTCGCCGCCGTCGCTGCGAGCACGCCGACCACGCAGCCGGCCCTCGTGCTGAGCGGCCCCGAAGGCGGCCTCAGCGCGACCGAAGAAAGCGATGCCATCGCGCGCGGCTTCGCGCCAGTCACGCTCGGCGCGCGGGTGCTGCGCGCGGAAACAGCGGCGCTCGCAGCCCTCGTGTCGCTCATCGGCACCTGAGCGGTTCGGGGGGTGTTTTCCGCGAGGCGCGCATCGGGCGCCTGGGGAACAATGGCCGCTTCGTTTGCCTTGTTCAATCCGCCTTCCGGAAGGACCGCTCCCCCATGCCTCGTTCACCCCGCGCGTTTCGTCTTGCTCCTCTCGTCCTGGCCGCGCTGTGCGCCATGCCCGCCGTCCACGCGCAGAACCAGGCCGTCGCACCGACACCGGCGCAGGTCAGCCCCGCGGTCGACCAGGCCTACACCCAGCTCATGGCCTCGCCCGCGATCCGCAAGCTGCTGGAATCGGTCAAGGCCGACCACGAACGCACGGTCGAAGAACTGAAGACGCTGACCGAGATCGAGGCGCCGCCCTTCAAGGAACAGAAGCGCGCCGAAGCCTTCCTGACCCGGTTGAAGGCCCTGGGCCTGCCCGACGCCAAGATCGACGCCGAAGGCAACGTGATCGGCCTGCGCAAGGGCACGGGCAACGGCCCCAAGCTCCTCATCTCGGCGCACCTGGACACCGTCTTTCCGGCCGGCACCGACGTCAAGGTGAAGGAGCGCGACGGCAAGCTCTTCGCGCCCGGCATCGGCGACGACACGCGCGGCCTGTCGGTGCTGCTGTCGTGGCTCAAGGTGCTCAACGACAACAAGATCCAGACCGTGGGCGACCTGATGATCGTCGCCAACGTCGGCGAGGAAGAGCTGGGCAACCTGCGCGGCATGAAGGCGATCTTCCGCGACCACCTCGACATCGACGGCATGGTCGGCCTCGAGCCCTCGCCCGACGGCCACGTGCTGGTGCTCGGCACCGCGAGCCACCGCTACGAAGTGAGCTTCAAGGGGCCCGGCGGCCACAGCTTCGGCGCCTTCGGGCAGGTGCCCAGCGCGATCCACGGCATGGGCCGCGCCATCGCCAAGATCGCCGAGGTGCGCACGCCCACCTTTCCCAAGACCACCTTCACCGTCGGCACCGTGGGCGGCGGCACCTCGGTGAACACCATCGCCCCCGATGCCCGCATGGCCATCGACATCCGCTCGGACGACATGGCCTCGCTGCTCGAGACCGAGAAGAAGATCCTCGCGACCCTCGACGAGGCGGTGGCGGAAGAGAACAAGCGCTGGAACGTGAGCAGCCTGAGCGTGAGCACCAAGCTCATCGGCGACCGCCCGGGCGGCCGCACGCCGCCCGACTCGGTGATCGTCGAGGCCGCCACGCGCTCGAACGCCGCCTTCGGCCACAAGACCCTGCTGCGCGGCGGCAGCACGGATGCGAACGTGCCCATCTCGCTGGGCATTCCGGCCATCATCATCGGCGGCGGCGGCAAGTCGGGCGGATTCCACTCGCTGGCCGAGTCGATCGACGTGACAGATGCATGGAAAGGCGCGCAGAATTCGCTCGTCACCGTGCTCGGGCTGGTCGGTGTGCAGGGCGTGAGCCCCGCGCTCTTGCCGAAACGCACGGCACGCAGCAAGTAATTTGTCACGTTGCGAGTTCGAAAGTGGCCGCGCCACTTTCGGCGAGCGGGTCGCCACATTGGAAAATGTGAGCGTTTCTGTCACACACCAAGGAATGGTCATGGGGTTGCTCGATTCGGTTCTCGGTCAGGTGCTTGGAGGCGCTGCGCAACAGCAGCAACCGCAAGGCGGTGGCCTCGGGGGATTGGGAGATCTCGGAAGCCTCGCTGGCGCCCTGGGCGGCCTGCTTGCCAACAACGGCGGGCAGGGCGGCCTCGGCGGCATGGTCTCGAAATTCGAGCAGGCGGGCATGGGCGACGTGATCGGCTCGTGGATCGGCAACGGCGAGAACAAGCCGGTGTCGGGCGATCAACTGCAGAACGCATTGGGTGGCGACACGATCGCCGCCATCGCCTCCAAACTCGGCATCAACGCACAAACGCTGCTGCCGATGCTGGTCACCATGCTGCCGGCCCTCATCAACCAGCTCACGCCGCAGGGCAAGGTCCCCGAGCAGGGCATCGGCAACCAGGACGACCTGCTGAGCTCGCTCAGCGGCCTGTTGCAAGGCAACAAGCCGACCTGACCTGCCACTGGCGAATTTTCATTTTCAGAATTCCGGCGCCCGCGAGGGCGCTTTTTTTTGGCCGGCGCCTTGCCTTCGTCGCCCAATCGCGTAGAACCGCGCCCCATGAATCGCAATCTGTGGCTCCTGGCCATCTGCCAGGGCCTGCTCCTGACCAACAACGTCACCTTCATCGCCATCAACGGCCTCGTGGGCCTGGGCATCGCGCCGCAGGGCTGGATGGCCACGCTGCCGGTGATGGGCTATGTGGTGGGTGGCGCGCTGAGCACGGGGCTGGTGGCCCGCACCCAGCAGCGCTTCGGCCGCCGCGGCTCGTTCCAGATCGGGCTGGCGGTGGCAGTCGGCTCGGCGCTGCTGTGCGCCTATGCGGCGTTCTCGAAGAACTTCTGGCTGCTGTGCTTCGCGACGCTGGTCGCCGGCTACTACAACGCCAACGCCGGGCTCTACCGTTTCGCGGCGGCCGAGCTGGCGCAGCCGGCCTGGCGCGAGAAGGCCGTGTCGATGGTGATGGCCGGGGGCCTGATCGGCGCCGTGGCGGGGCCGAATCTGGCGACCTTCACGCGCGACGCCCTCCCGGTGCCGTTCGCCGGCGCCTACATCGCGCTGGCGGCGGTGGCGCTGCTCTCGATGGCCGTCATGCGCTTCATCGATTTCCCTCCCTCGCCGACGCGCAAGGAAGGTGCCGGCGGCAGGCCGCTGGGCGAAATCATGCGCCAGCCCGTGTTCATCGTGGCGGCCGCCTCGGGCGCGCTGGGCTACGGCGTGATGAACCTGCTGATGGCCGCGACCCCTATCGCGATGCAGATCTGCAGCCTGCCGTTTTCCGACGCGGCGCTGGTGCTCGAATGGCACGTGATCGGCATGTTCGCGCCGGGCTTCTTCACCGGCCACCTGATCCGCCGCTTCGGTGCGCTGCCGGTGATGGGCGTGGGACTGGCGCTCAACCTCGGCTGCATCGTCGTGGCGCTGTCGGGCGTGGAACTGCACCACTTCCTGGTGGCGCTGTTCCTGCTGGGCGTGGGCTGGAATTTCCTGTTCACCGGCAGCACGACGCTTTCGCTCACGGCCTACACGGCCGAGGAGCGCGACCGCGCCCAGGGCGCGCTCAACTTCTGCGTGTTCGCGACGCTGGCACTGACCTCGTTCGCCTCGGGCGTGCTGGTGACGACACAGGGCTGGCAGCTGCTGAACTACGGTTCGCTGGTGCCGGTGGCGCTGACCGGCGCGGCGCTGCTCTGGTTGGCGCAGACGCAACGCCGGCGCGCGCTGGCGGCGAAGGCCTGAGCCCGGCTCTCGCGGCCTCAGGCCGCGAGCGTCGACGCGACCACTGGAAACCTCCGGTCGAGCCAGCGCTGCAGCATGTCGAACACGGGCTCCGCATCCAACTCGTTGAAGAGCTCGTGGTACAGCGTGTCGAAGCACTTCGCCTCGACCTGGCCGCCGAGCGCCGCGGCCGCCGCGAAGGCACGGCTGGCGGCGGGTCGCACGAGCCGGTCGTCGCCCGCGTACATCAACAGCGTGGGCACCGGCCAATGCGCCGCGTGCTGCTGCACCGTGGCGCCTTCGTAAGCGAGGAAGCGCGCCAGCCGGCTGCCGATGCGGTCATGCGTGAGCGGATCGTCGCGGTAGGCCTGCACCACCACCGGGTCGTGCGAAAGATAGTTGTCGTCGAGCCCGTTGCCCACGCGCAGGTTCGGTGCGATGCGCGGCAGCACGGCCAGCAGCATCTTCTGAACGCCGTTGAGCCCCGGATCGAGCCCCGGCGACGACAGCACCAGCGCATCGACCGGCCGCACGCCACGCGCCACCAGGCTCGCGGCGACCAGGCCACCCAGGCTGTGGCCCAGCAGCACCAGCGGCACACCGGGGTTCTCGCGGCGCGCGTCGTCGATCACCAGGGCCAGGTCGTCGACCAGCCGCAGCTCGCTGGGCAGCCCGCCGCGCGCACCGGTGGATTCGCCGTGCCCGTGATGGTCGTGGGCCCAGACTGCGAAGCCCCAGGCGTGCAGTTGCTTGGCAAGGCCGTGATAGCGACCTGCGTGCTCGCCCAACCCGTGCACCACGACCACGACGGCGCGGGGTTCGCCGGCGGCGGGCAACCGCCGCAGCGCCAGCGTCTCGCCGTCCGGCGTGGACAGCGCCACGCGGTGAGGCAGGGGCAACGCGTCGCTCATTGGTGCACCCTTGGCGCTGCGCGCCTTCCCGCCAAGCGGGAGCGAGCTTGCTTGGGGCGGCCCGGCGCGGCGCTCAAGCCGCCACCGGCTCCGACGTCGCGGCGCGGTGCGCGGCAGGCAGCGCGGCGATGACCTCGGCCACGGCGGCCGTCAGCTTCTTGGCGTAGGGCACGTGCAGGAACTCGTTGGGGCCGTGCGCATTGCTCTTCGGGCCGAGCACGCCGCAGACCATCATCTGCGCCGTCGGGAAGCCCGCGCTCAGCATGTTCATCAGCGGGATCGTGCCGCCCTGGCCGATGTAGCCGCACGAGGCGCCGAAGTGCGCGCGCGAGGCCTTGTTGAGCGCGTCCTCGAACCACGGCGTGATGGTGGGTGCGTTCCAGCCGGTGGCGCCGCCGTGGCTCTCGAAGGTGACGCGGGCCTGGTAGGGCGCGTTGTCTTCGAGCAGGGCCTTGAGCGTCTGCACCGTCTCGGCCGCATCGACCAGCGGCGGCAGGCGCAACGAGAGCTTGAAGGCTGTGTAGGGGCGCAGCACATTGCCCGCGTCCTTCAGCGCCGGGAAACCTTCGGCGCCGGTGACCGACAGCGTGGGCTTCCAGGTGCGGTTGAGCAGCGCCTCGACCGGATCGGTGGTGGTGGGCAGCGCGAACATGGTCGAGCCGCCGCAGTCGTAGTGCGCCCAGGGGAAGCGCTTGTAGACCTCGTCGCCGAGGATGGCGGCGGTGGCCTTGGCCTGCGCAAGGCGGTCGGCCGGCACTTCGCAATGGAAGCTGGCCGGCAGCAGGCGGCCGGTGGCGCTGTCTTCCAGGCGGTCGAGCACCTGCCGCATGATGCGAAAGCTCGAGGGCACGAGGCCCGAGGCATCGCCCGAGTGGATGCCTTCGGTCAGCACCTCGACCTTGAGCGTGCCGCTGGCCATGCCGCGCAGCGAAGTGGTGAGCCAGAGCTGGTCGTAGTTGCCGGCGCCCGAATCGAGGCAGATCACCAGCTCGACCTTGCCCAGGCGCGGGCGCAGCGCGTCGACATACGGCAGCAGGTCGTAGGAGCCGCTTTCCTCGCAAGTCTCGATGATGCCGACGATGCGCGGATGCGCCACGCCCTGCGCCTTGAGCGCCTGCAGCGCGGCGACGCTGGCGTACACCGCGTAGCCGTCGTCGGCACCGCCGCGGCCATAGAGCAGGCCGTTCTCGTACTTGGGCGTCCACGGGCCGAGGTCGTTGCGCCAGCCGGTGAATTCGGGTTGCTTGTCGAGGTGGCCGTACATGAGCACGGTCTCGGCCATGTCGGTGCCGGTGGCCGGCACTTCGAAGAACAGCACCGGTGTGCGGCCTTCGAGGCGCACGATCTCCAGCTTCAGGCCCTCGACCTTCTGCGCCTCGACCCACGCGGCGGCGTTGCGCAGCACGGTCTCGAGGTAGCCGTTGGCCGACCAGTCCTTGTCGAAGCCGGGCGACTTGGCCGGAATGGCGATGTAGTCGGTGAGCTGCTTGACGATGTCGCGGTCCCATTGGGCGGTGACATCAGAGAGGGCGCGCGTCGCGTCGAGCGTGCCGGCGGGCATTTCACGGTGCAGGGGGGCGTTCATCGGTGGGTTCTCCGCGGGAGACGAAAAAACGCATTTTGCGCCTTGGCGCGTCCGCGCGTAGAGTGCGGCGATCTCAACCCGGAGGGCATCGTGAGCAAGGCTGCATCGACGCGGATCAAGGCAGGCATCGGAGGCTGGACCTACGAGCCCTGGCGCGACAACTTCTACCCCAAGGGCCTGGCGCACGCCAAGGAGCTGAACTACGCCAGCCGGCAGGTGAGCGCCATCGAGATCAACGGCACCTACTACAGCACCTTCAAGCCCGAGACCTTCCGCAAGTGGCATGCCGACACGCCGGACGATTTCATCTTCTCGATGAAGGCCTCGCGCTTCACCACCAACCGCAAGGTGCTGGCCACGGCCGGCGAATCCATCCAGCGCTTCATCGACAGCGGCGTGGCCGAGCTGGGCGACAAGCTCGGGCCGATCGTCTGGCAGTTCATGCCGACCAAGCAGTTCGATCCGGAAGACTTCGAGGCGTTTCTGGAACTGCTGCCAAAGAAGGAGGGCAGCCGCGTGCTGCGTCACGTGATGGACGTGCGCCACGAGAGCTTCATCGTGCCGGCCTACAAGGCGCTCGCGAAGAAGCACAAGGTGTCGACCGTGTTCACCGATGCCGACAAGTTTCCGTCCTTCGAGGAGCCCGAAGGCGACGTCGCCTATGCGCGGCTCATGATGGCCGACGCGAAGCTCAAGACGGGCTACGGGCCGAAGGCGCTGGACACCTGGGCCGAACGTGCGCAGGGCTGGGCCGGCGCGTCGGCGAAGCAGCGCGACGTGTTCGTGTACTTCATCAACGGCGCCAAAGAAAAGGCACCGGCCGCGGCCGGTGCCTTGCTGGAGCGCCTGGGATGGAAGCCGCCGGCCGCCTGAGGGCGACCCGCCGCGACTGGTTTGTCGACTGGCTTACGACGCCTTGGCGCCGAAGCTGATCTCGCCCGACAGCTGGCCGCCTTCTTCGATCACGATCTTGCCGTAGCGGATCTTGCCGGTGACCTTGCCGGTCGAGTGGATGACGAGCTTCTCGCGCACGGTGAGGTTGCCGTCGAACACGCCACGGATCTCGGCGATGTCGATCTCGGCCGAGCCCTTGAATTCACCCTGTTCGGCGATCTGCATCAGGCGCGAGTCCATGGTCGCTTCGACCAGGCCTTCGACCACGAGCGTGTCGCAATCGGTGATCTCGACGCCCTTGAGCTTGATGTTCGGGCCGACGGTGAGCTTGCTGCCGCCTTCCTTGGCGGGCGCCGTGGCTACCGGAGCCAGGCCGGCCTGCGCAGTCAACGAGGAGGGATTGACGGGAGTGCCCGAGAGATTGGTGCCCGAACCAACCAGCGGTGCGGGACGGGACGTCAGCGAGTCGGTGTCACGATCGCGCTTGCCGAAAAAGGGGGACTGTGTGGCCAAAGGGGAGCTCCTCAAGAAAGACGACTATCGTAAGAAGGCACTCGCGGCGTGCCGCACTTCATTGCGCAATAAGCGTAACTGAATACGTCGCCTGCCCCATGACAATGCCCGCATGAGCCGCCTGATCCGCCCCAACCTCGAAGCCCTGTCCACGCCCGCCGACACCGACTCGCGGTTCGACAAACCCGCGCACGGCTGGCGGCGCAAACTGTTCACCGTAATCTTCGAGGCCGACACGCCCGCCGGCCTGTGGTTCGACCTGGCACTGATTGCGGTGATCGTGACCAGCGTGCTGGTCGTCATCCTGGACAGCGTGCAGTCGATCCGCGACCAGTGGCGGCCGCTGTTCAATGCGCTCGAATGGGTGTTCACGATTCTCTTCACGCTGGAGTACATCGCACGGCTGTGCTGCGTGAACAAGCCGCTGCGCTACGCGCTGAGCTTCTATGGCGTGATCGACCTGCTCGCACTGCTGCCGACCTTTCTCGTGGCCTTTGCGCCCGAAGCGGCCTACCTGATCGACGTGCGCATCCTGCGCCTCTTGCGCGTGTTCCGCATCTTCAAGCTCTCGCGCTATTCGGTGGAGTACCGCGCGCTGGTGTCGGCGGTGGCGTCCAGTCGCCGCAAGATCACGGTGTTCGTGGGCTTCGTGATGCTCGTGGTGCTGGTGATGGGCACGCTGATGTATGTGGTCGAAGGCCCGACACATGGCTTCACCAGCATCCCGGTGGCGATCTACTGGGCGATCTCGACCATGGCCACGGTCGGCTTCGGCGACCTCGTGCCCAAGACCGACCTGGGCCGCGCGATCGCCTCGGTGATGATGCTGCTGGGCTGGGGCGTGCTGGCCGTGCCCACCGGCATCGTGACCGCCGAGATGACGCGGCGCAGCGTCGACGACGACCTGGCGGAACCGATCGCACTGGCCTCGCGCGGCGTGCTTGCGATGGTGGCCGAGCCGATCCCGGGCAAGGCGCCGGCCAAGCGGCTCACGCCTGCGGCCAGACGACGCGCCCTTGCGCAGCATCGTCGAGGCGGGCGATGAAGGCGTCGGCCTCGGGCGCCGGGAGCGCGAAGGCGAAGTGCACGTCGCTGCCGTGCTGCACGTCCTCCAGCACCGCGCCGATGGCGGCCAGCTCGCGCCGCACCAGCCCCTCGAGCGCGTAGGGCACGGCGCACTGCAGGCTGCGTTGCCGCACGAGCGGCACCAGCGTGGCGCCGAGCAGGGCCTGCGCCACGGCATCGGTGTAGGCCCGCACGAGGCCGCCGGCGCCGAGCTTCACGCCGCCGAAGTAGCGCACCACGGTGGCGAGCGCGCCTTCCACCTGCTGGTGGCGCAGCACCTCGAGCATCGGGCGCCCGGCCGTGCCACCGGGTTCGCCATCGTCGTTCGCAGCCGACTGGCCACCGGCCATCAACGCCCAGCACACGTGCGCGGCGGCAGGATGTTCGGCGCGCAGCGAGGCGACCACCGCCAGCGCGGCGGCGCGGTCAGGCACCGGCTGCACGCAGCCGATGAAGCGGCTTTTCTTGATGAGCAGTTCGCTGTGAACCGGCTGCGCGAGCGTGAAGCTCATGGCCAGGCAGGCGGCATTCAGCCGCCGCGCTCGAACTTGAAGACCGCCGTGCTGGCGCGCGCGTTGGGCAGCCAGCGCACGTCGCGCCCGTTCTGCAGGCCGAAGGCGTCGAGCACGCGCAGGTTGTTCTTGCCGGCCAGCACCTCGAAGTCCTTGTAGGTGCCGACGCGGATGTTGGGCGTGTCGTACCACTGGTAGGGCAGGCGCCGCGTCACGGGCATGCGCCCGCGCGCCACGCTCAGGCGGTTGGGCCAGTGCGCAAAGTTGGGAAAAGCGACGATGCCGAAGCGGCCCACGCGCGCGGTCTCGCGCAGCATGACCTCGGCGTTGCGCAGGTGCTGCAGCGTGTCGATCTGCAGCACCACGTCGAAAGTGGCGTCGTCGAACATCGCCAGGCCTTCGTCGAGGTTGAGCTGGATCACGTCGACGCCGCGGCGGATGCACTGCAGCACGTTGCCGTCGGCGATCTCCACGCCATAGCCGGTGCAGCCGCGCTCGCGCTGCAGCAGGTCGAGCAGGGCGCCGTCGCCGCAGCCGAGGTCGAGCACGCGCGCGCCCTTCGGTACCAGCTCGGCGATCAGTCGTTGGTGTTCGATATCGCTCATTGGAATTCCTTGGCGACGCGCTCGAAATACGAACGCACCACGCCCATGTAGCGCACGTCGTCGAGCAGGAAGGCGTCGTGGCCGTGCGGCGCGTCGATCTCGGCGTAGCTCACGTTGCGGCGGTTGTCGAGCAGCGCCTTCACGATCTCGCGGCTGCGCGCGGGCGAGAAGCGCCAGTCGGTCTTGAAGCTCACGAGCAGGAACTTGGCAGTGGCCTGTGCCAGCGCGGTGCTGAGCTGGCCGCCGTGGTGGCGCGCGGGGTCGAAGTAGTCGAGCGCGCGGGTGATCAGCAGGTAGGTGTTGGCGTCGAAGTACTCACTGAACTTGTCGCCCTGGTAGCGCAGGTAGCTTTCGATCTGGAACTCGATGTCCTGCGTGGAATAGCGATAGTCGAGCCCCGCCGCTTCGCCCTCCACGGCGCTGCGCAGGATGCGCCCGAACTTGGCGTTCATCACGTCGTCGCTCAGGTAGGTGATGTGGCCGATCATGCGTGCGATGCGCAGGCCGCGCTTGGGCACCACACCGTATTCGTAGAAGTGGCCGCCGTGGAAGTCGGGGTCGGTCACGATGGCGCGGCGGGCGACCTCGTTGAAGGCGATGTTCTCGGCCGTGAGGTTGGGCGCGCTGGCCACCACCACGGCGTGGCGCACCCGGTCGGGGTATTGCAGCGTCCACGACAGCGCCTGCATGCCGCCGAGGCTGCCGCCCATCACGGCCGCGAGGGTCTGGATGCCGAGCGCGTCGAGCAAGGCCGCCTGGGCGTCGACCCAGTCTTCGACGGTGACGACCGGGAAGTCGGCGCCGTACACGCGGCCCGTGGCGGGGTTGACGTGCATCGGCCCGGTCGAGCCGAAGCAGGAGCCGAGGTTGTTGACGCCGATCACGAAGAAGCGGTCGGTGTCCAACGGCTTGCCCGGCCCCACCATGTTGTCCCACCAACCCTCGGAGCGGGCTTGCCCCTCGTACACGCCCGCGACGTGGTGCGAGGCGTTGAGCGCATGGCACACCAGCACCGCGTTGCTGCGCTCGGCATTGAGGGTGCCGTAGGTTTCGTAGGCGAGTGTGTAGCCGCTGATCGATGCGCCGCTGCGCAGGGCCAGCGGGCCTGCGAACTGCATCGACTGCGGAGTGACGACCAAAGGTGACGACGACATGAATGAAAAAACCCGGCCTCGCCAAAAACGAGCCGGGTTCGGCAGCCGTCTTTAGCAGAATTTATAAAGCGCCCGCAAGCTGAAGCAAATCGGCGCAAAGCAAAGTATATCCCCCAGGCTGCGCGCACTGCGTGTCGCTTCGCCAACCCCCTTGGGAAGGGGGCAACATCTGCGGCCCGGCAAAGCCGGTTCCGCGGTGTTCCTGGAAGGGAGCCTTCTTTCTCGTCCTACCAGCCGACGATCATCACGACGCCCAGCACCAGGAAGATCGCCGCCGAGATGCCGTGCACGAGCTTGATCGGCACACGCCGCACGATCTTGTCGCCCAGCCACACGACCGGCGCATTGGCCAGCATCATGCCCAGCGTGGTGCCGATCACGACCCAGGCGTAGTCCTGCGTGAAGCGGGCGGCGAGCATGACGGTGGCGATCTGGGTCTTGTCGCCCATCTCGGCCAGGAAGAAGGCGATCACGGTGGTGCCGAAGACGCCGAACTTCGAGACGCCGGGGGCGTCGTCTTCATCGAGCTTGTCGGGAATCAGCATCCAGACGGCCATCGCGATGAACGAGCCGCCCAGGATCCAGCGCAGCACCTCGGGCCCGAGCCAGCGCGTGATGTAGTTGCCGACCGCGCCGGCCAGGGCGTGGTTGATGACCGTGGCGACGAAGATGCCGATCACGATCGGCCAGGGTTTCCTGAAGCGCGCGGCCAGCAGGAGGGCCAGGAGTTGGGTCTTGTCGCCCATTTCGGCGAGCGCGACCACGCCCGTTGCAACGAGAAAAGCTTCCATGATGGATGTGGGGTTCCTTGGGCCGAAGGACGCAATTGACCGCACAACACCTTCGGCCATATTCCCGAAGTTGTGCGGTCAAAGGTCTCGCCAGGTGTGTTCACTGCACGCGCCATATCCTCGTGGGGCAAGGACAAGTCTGTTGACGCGGGCCCTTCTCGTATGCGGAAGGCGGCTACTCCCCAATGACCGGCGAATTGTAGCCGCATCGTCAATTTCCCCAGCCCAAAAATGTAGGCGTGCGCTAACTTTCCGGGCCTTGAGAGAGTGCTACCTCAAGACGCAAATTCCTGCTTGCTTTTTTGATATTTCACCCATAATGCACGAGCATCCCTCTTGATTTTGGGCGGGAGCAATTCGGTGATCGGTCAGTTTCGCGCGGCTCGGCGGCTCTCGTTTGAGTGATGCTTTCGGGACTCCATCGCTTTTCTTGATGTGTTTATAGGAGTCCCTTGATGGGCAACAAACTCTACGTCGGCAACCTGCCTTACTCGGTGCGCGACGGTGATCTCGAGCAGGCCTTCGGCCAGTTCGGCGCAGTGACCAGCGCCAAGGTCATGATGGAGCGCGACACGGGTCGCTCGAAGGGCTTCGGCTTTGTCGAGATGGGCAGTGACGCGGAAGCACAAGCAGCCATCAACGGCATGAACGGCCAGCCCCTGGGCGGCCGCAGCGTCGTCGTCAACGAAGCACGTCCCATGGAAGCACGTCCCCCCCGCAGCGGTGGTGGCGGCTACGGCGGCGGCAACGGTGGTTACTGAACCCTGTTCACTCCTTCGCGTGCCTCGCGGCACACACACAGAAAAGGCTCCCTCGGGAGCCTTTTTCTTTGCCTGTGTTGGCGCCGTACCGTTCAGGCTTCGCCGCTGCGCTTCTTGCGTGCCCGGCCCTGCACCGCGCGATCGAGCACCGCATTGGGCAGCAGCCGCATGATCTTGGCGACCACGCCCATCTGCCACGGGATCACGCGGTAGCTCGTGCCGGCCTCGATGGCGCGCAGCGCCTGGGCCGCGAAGTCTTCCGGCTGCATGAGAAAAGGCATGCCGTAGCGGTTGCCCTGCGTCAGCGGCGTGTCGATGTAGCCCGGGCAGAGCGTGACGACCTTCACGCCGCTGGTGCGCAATTCCCCGCGCAGGCTCTCGCAGTACGCGACCACGCCCGCCTTGCTCGCGCAGTAGGCACCGTGCCCCGGCAGCCCGCGGATGGAAGCCACGCTGCCGATGCCCACGAGCCGCCCGCTGCCGCGCATCACCATGGCCTTCACGAAGGGATGGAAGGTGGCGGCCAGCCCCACGTTGTTGACGGCGAAGGTGCGCGCCAGCACGTCGAGGTCCGAGCGCTCGGCCGTGTCGATGCCGATGCTGATGCCGGCGTTGGCGATCACCACGTCAGGCACACCTTGGCGCGCCATGCAGTCGGCGCCTGCGGCCACGATGCTGTCGGTGTCCGCCACGTCGGCGCCGTAGACCTGGTAGCGGCTGGCGTCCAGCTGGCGGCCCGTCGCCCACGTTTCGATCTCCGCCGTGCGCCGCGCGACCAGTGCCAACCGGTAGCCCGCGTCGTAGAACGACGCGGCCAGGGCCTGGCCGATGCCGCTGGAAGCGCCGGTGATGAAGACGAGCGGTGCGGCGGTGGTCATGCGTTGGTCGTCTCCCGGGAAGCTTGTCTTCTTGTGCTGCTGCCGCTCAGCGCGGCTTGCCCGCCGCGGCCGATGGCACCAGCACGCCGCGCACGCGGCCTGTGAGGTTGGCCACGCCGCTCAGGTTGTCGTAGTCGAGCGAATCGCCGGTGAACTGGTCGCTGCCGCGGATGAGCGTGACCGGCTTGTTCGACTGCACCTTCTCGGTGTCGAGGAAGGCGTGCAGGAACTCGCCCCGGAACTCCAGCCGTGGCGTGGCCTTGCCGCTCGCGCTGACGGCGGGGTCGCGGATCACGATCGCGTTGCCGAACAGCTGGATCTCGCTGCCGTCGGAATTCGACAAGCCCCGGTTCGCCGAGGAACGGGTGACCAGCCCCTCGGGCGAGATCGAGCGCATGCGCACCTGATCGACCTCGATGGTGTCGGTGTCCGGGTAGTGCCGCCCCTCGACGCCGTGCAGTTCGCTGCGCAGGTCGCCGTTGGGCAGGAAGTTCTTGATGACGAAGTCCCGCATGAAGTAGTCGGGCTCGTGCGTGGGCGCCGCCTTGACGGTGGGCTCCAGCAGCTTGGGCGCATTGCGCACCAGCCAGTAGGTGCCGAGCGCCACGCCCGCCATCAGGATGATCGGCAGGTAGATGGTGGTGCGGTCGAGCACATCGCGCGTGAGGTTCCAGGCGCGTCGCAGCTGCGGGCTCATGGTCGGGGACCCCGGGCCGCGTCGAGCAACGGACGGTACTGGCCGCAGGCCGTCAGCAGCAGGTCGCAGAATTCGCGCGCCGCGCCTTCGCCGCCGCGCGCGGTGGTGACGTAGCGCGCCACGGCACGCACCTCGGCGTGCGCATTGGCGGGCGCCGCCGCGAAGCCGACGTGGGTCAGCACCGGCAGGTCGGGCCAGTCGTCGCCGATGGCGGCGGCCTGCGCCCAGGTGAAGCCGAGCTGCGCGAGCATGGCTTCGGCAGCGGGCAGCTTGTCTTCGGTGCCATAGCGCACGTGTTCGATGCCCAGCGCTTCGAGGCGCACGCGCAGCGGCTTGGAATCGCGCCCGGTGATCACCGCCGGCGTGATGCCGGCCTTGCGCAGCAGCTTGAG
Organism: Acidovorax cavernicola; assembly: GCF_003581445.1. Taxonomy (NCBI): domain Bacteria; kingdom Pseudomonadati; phylum Pseudomonadota; class Betaproteobacteria; order Burkholderiales; family Comamonadaceae; genus Acidovorax; species Acidovorax cavernicola. Next base: position 49,127 of record NZ_QXMN01000046.1, read on the forward strand.
ACCGTAGCCGTCGAGGATGCTGAAGCGCTTGAGCGTTTCGCCGTGCTCGGTGAAGTACACACCGCCGTCAGTCAGCACGCCGTCGATGTCGAAGAAGACGACGCGCACGTCCTGCGCGGCCAGCAAGGTCTCGGCCTGGAAATCAAACGGCATCAGATGACCTTCGCGCGCATCAGGTCGTTGGTGTTCACCGCGCCGACGATCACCCCCGCGCCGTCGATCACGAACAGGCGGGTGATGCCGCATTGCTCCATGAGTTCGGCCGCTTCCACCGCCAGCGCGTCGACGCGGATGGTGCGCGGGTCGCGGTGCATGATGTCGGCCGCCTTGGGCGTGCGCAGGTCGGCGCCCGCCTCGATCAGGCGGCGCAGGTCGCCGTCGGTGAAGATGCCCAGCGCCCGGCCGTCGGGTTCGACCACCGCGGCGGCGCCGAAGCCCTTGATGCTCATCGCGCGCATCAGCTCGCTGACGGTGGCCGTCGGCGGCACGCACGGCACCTCGTCGCCCGAGCGCATGACGTCGCTCAGGTGCGTGAGCAGCTTGCGGCCCAGTGCGCCGCCGGGATGCGAGCGCGCGAAGTCTTCAGAGCCGAAACCGCGCGCGTCGAGCAGCGCCACGGCCAGCGCATCGCCCATGGCGATCTGGGCGGTGGTGCTCGCCGTGGGGGCGAGGTTCAGCGGACAGGCTTCCTTGGCGACGCCGGCATCGATCACGATGTCGGCATGCCGCGCAAGGGTGGAATCGGCGCGGCCGGTCAGGGCGATCAGGGGCACGCCCTGGCGCTTGACCACCGGCAGCAGCACGGTGAGTTCGTCGACTTCGCCGCTGTTGGAGATGGCCAGCACGAGGTCGACCGACTTGATCATGCCAAGGTCGCCGTGGCTGGCTTCGGCCGGGTGCACGAACATCGCGGGCGTGCCGGTGGAGGCGAGGGTGGCGGCGATCTTGCGGCCGACATGGCCGCTCTTGCCCATGCCCATCACGACCACGCGGCCGCGCACTTCGAGGATCTTGCGCACGGCCTCGACGAAACTCGGACCGACGCGGGCCTTCAGGCCGAGGACGGCTTCGGCTTCGATATCGAATGTGACGCGTGCCCGGGCCAGGATGGCTTCGGGGTCGACCACGTGGGTCGGGGC
>NZ_QXMN01000138.1:0-2530 GCF_003581445.1 Acidovorax cavernicola
CAGCTGTCCGGCGCACCGCTGGGCATTGGCGCGCTGCTCAAGCAGGCGAATCTCGCGCCGTCGACCAGCGAAGCCAGCCGCCTGATCGACGGCGGCGGCGTGCGCGTCGATGGTGCGGTGATCAGCGACCGCGGCCTCAAGCTCGAAGCCGGCACTTTCGTGGTGCAGGTCGGCAAACGTAAATTTGCCCGCGTCACCCTGGGCTGATTTTCAGGGCGTGCCCATCGCTGCCCGTGTGAGGGCGGCCTGGTCACGCAGCCAGTCGCAGAACGCCTGCACCTCCGGGCGCGGCGCGCTGCGCGGCCCGGGCAGCAGCCAGTAGGCCAGGGGCGAGTCGAGCCGGTGCGCGGGCAGCACTTCGACCAGATCGCCGCTGGCCAGCGCGTCGGCGACCAGCGGCAGGCGCGCGATCGCCAGGCCCTGGCCCGCGAGCGCAGCCTGCACGATCTGGTGGGCGTAATTGAAATACAGCCAGCGCGGCGGCTGCAGCTGCGCGCAGCCATGCGCATGGAACCAGCGCTGCCAGCCCAGCCAGGCGAGCTGCGGCAGGCGCTGCGCGTCGCCGGTCTCGATCAGCGTGAAGCGCGCAGCATCGGCCGGCGTGCGGATCTCCGGCTGGCTGCGCAGCAGCCAGGGGCTCGCGACCACGGCCAGCTGTTCGCCGAACAGGCGCTCGGCGGACGCGGACTCGGGCGCGCGGCTGTAGCGCAGCGCCAGGTCGACATCCGTGGTTTCCATGTCCATCACCGTGTCCGAAGTGTCGATGCGGATGTCGATATCGGGGAATTCGCGCTGAAAGGCTTCGAGCCGCGGAATTAGCCACATGGCCGCAAAGCTGGCCCAGGTGGTGATCGCCACGCTCTTGCGCCCGGCCGTCTGGCGCAGCTGGCGCACCGCGGCGTCGATGCGCTCCAGCCCTGGAGCGACTGCGCGCAGCAGATGCACGCCGGCGCTGGTGAGTTCGACGGCGCGCGTGTGGCGCAGGAACAGCGCCACGCCGACTTCGTCTTCGAGCGCCTGGATCTGCCGGCTCACGGCCGAGGGCGTGAGCGCCAGCGTATCGGCGGCGGCGCGGAAGTTCAGGTGCTCGGCCGCGGCCACGAACGCCCGCAGATGGCCCGCAGCCACGGCGCGGGTGCGCAGCGGCGGCGAGGCGGGCGACGGGGAAGTGGGCGGCGAAGAAGGCATGGACGGCTCCAGGGCAAGGGGTGCGGCGGCAAGGCGTCCGCAGTGCGTGCCGGTATAGCACTGAAATGTAAAAGATGTCTGCTTGGCGTTCGCGGGCATTGCCGGCGGCCCCCGGGGACGAAGTCCGGGCGCGATAATTCGCCACCGTGTCTGCGCCCCGAGGCGCAGACGTTCGATCACGACAGGCAATCAAATGACAGCATCACTGGACCTCATCATCATGGCCGCGGGCAAGGGCACGCGTATGAAAAGCCGCTTTCCCAAGGTTTTGCAACGCCTCGCGGGCCGGCCGCTGCTGCAGCATGTGCTGGACCAGGCCGCGCATCTCGGAGCGCGCAGCGCGGTGGTGGTGACCGGTCATGGCGCGGCGGAAGTCGAGGCCGCGATCTCGGCTGCGGCCATTGCCAGGCCCGCGGGCTTTGCGCTCGAGTTCGTGCGCCAGGAGCCCCAGCTGGGCACGGGCCACGCGGTGCAGCAGGCGGTGCCGCTGCTGCGTGACGACGGCGTCGCCGTGGTGCTGTCGGGCGATGTGCCGCTGACCGAAGCCGCGACGCTGCAGGCGCTGGTCGACGCCGCAGGCAGCGACCGGCTCGCGCTGCTGACCGTGACCCTGCCCGACCCGACGGGTTATGGCCGCATCGTGCGCACGCCCGCGGGCGCGGTCCAGGCCATCGTCGAGCACAAGGATGCGAGCGAAGAACAGCGCCGCATCGCCGAGATCTACAGCGGCATCATGGCCGTGCCCGCGCGCCTGCTCAGTGGCTGGCTGGCGCGCCTGACGAATGACAACGCCCAGGGCGAGTACTACCTGACCGACATCGTGGCCATGGCCGTGGCCGACGGCGTGGCCGTGGTCGCGCACTGCATCGATGACGCGCTGCAGGTCGCGGGCGTCAACAGCCCGGTGCAGCTCGCCGAACTCGAGCGCGCCCACCAGCTGCGCCAGGCGCACAAGCTGATGGAGCAGGGCGTGCGCCTGGCCGATCCCGCGCGCTTCGACCTGCGCGACGACAAGCGCAGCGGCGCGCCTGCCGTACTGACCTGCGGCCAGGACGTCGAAATCGATGTCGGCTGCATCTTCAGCGGCGCGGTGACGATAGGCGCGGGCGCATCGATAGGCGCGCACTGCTGCATCGCCAACGCGACCATTGGCGCGGGCGCGGTCATCCATCCCTACACCCATATCGATGGCGAAAAGCTGGGCGTGGCCGTCGGCGACGGCGCGCTGGTCGGCCCGTTCGCGCGCCTGCGCCCCGGCGCCCAGCTGGGCCGCGAAGTGCATATCGGCAACTTCGTCGAAGTCAAGAACAGCACGCTGGCCGACGGCGCCAAGGCCAACCAC
>NZ_QXMN01000139.1:0-2511 GCF_003581445.1 Acidovorax cavernicola
CTGATCACCGATACCGAAGGCCGGCAGTACATCGACTTCGCGGCCGGCATCGCGGTGCTCAACACCGGCCATCGCCATCCCCGGGTCGTCGCGGCGATCGAGCAGCAGCTCGCGCGCTTCACGCACACCGCCTTCCAGGTCGTGCCCTATGAGAGCGCGATCGCGCTGGCCGAGCGCCTCAATGCGCTCGCGCCCATTGCCGGCCCGGCCAAGACCGCGCTGTTCACCACGGGCGTCGAAGCGGTGGAGAACGCGGTGAAGATCGCGCGCCATGCGACGGGCCGCTCGGCGCTGATCGCGTTCAGCGGCGCCTTCCACGGGCGCACCTTGCTCGGGCTGTCGTTGACCGGCAAGGTCGTTCCCTACAAGGCCGGTTTCGGCAGCATGCTGCCCGAGGTCTATCACTTGCCCTTCCCGAGTACGGCGCTGGGCGTGAGCGTGGAAGATGCGCTGGCCGCGCTGGCCCGGCTTTTCAAGGCCGATGTGGACCCGCAGCGCGTCGCCGCGATCCTGATCGAGCCGGTACAGGGCGAAGGCGGCTTCTACGCCGCACCGCCCGCGCTGCTCGAAAGCCTGCGCGCGCTCTGCGACACCCATGGCATCTTGCTGATCGCCGACGAAGTGCAGACCGGTTTCGGCCGCACGGGCCGCTGGTTCGCGATGCAGCACCACAGCGTGCACGCCGACCTGATCTGCATGGCCAAGAGCCTGGGCGGCGGCATGCCGCTGGCGGGCGTGGTCGGCCGCGCCGCGATCATGGACGCGCCCCCACCCGGCGGCCTGGGCAGCACCTACGCGGCCAATCCGCTGTCGGTGGCCGCGGCGCATGCGGTGCTCGACATCATCGAGGACGAAAAGCTCTGTGCACGCGCCCAGACGCTGGGCGACAGGCTACAGGCGCGCCTCAAGACACTACAGGCCGCGGATGCGGGAATCGCCGAAGTGCGCGGCCTGGGATCGATGGTCGCGGTCGAATTCCGCAAGGCCGGCACCGGCCTGCCCGATGCCGAGCGCGTGAGCGCCATCCTGCAGGCCGCGCTGTCCCAGGGCCTGCTGCTGCTGAGCTGCGGGCTGTACGGCAACGTCCTGCGCTTCCTCTACCCGTTGACCATAGAGGATGCGCTGTTCAACCGCGCGCTGGACATCCTCGACGACGTGATCCAGGGCCGCTGAATCAGGCCGCTGAATTAGGCCGCTGGCTCAGGCCGACGGCCCCGGCACCGAGTGCACCAGCACGGGCGACTCGCCGTCGCCGTTGACGCTTTCGAGCTGCACGCCAAAACCCCAAAGGCGCGCCGCGTGCTTGAGCACTTCCTGCACATCGTCGTTCAGCGGCCGGCCCTGGTGGCGCGTGTGGCGCAGCGTCAGGCCGCGGTCGCCGCGCAGGTTCACGTTCCAGACCTGGATGTTGGGCTCGCGCGCGCCCAGGTCGTACTGGTGCGACAGCGTCTGGCGCAGCATGCGGTAGCCGTCGTCGTCGTGGATGGCGCTGACCAGCAGTTCGGGCTCGCTGGCGTCGTCGTAGATCGAGAACAGGCGCATGTCGCGCATCAGCTGCGGGCTCAGGTACTGGCCGACGAAGCTCTCGTCCTTGAAGTTCTGCATCGCGTGGTGCAGCGCCGGCAGCCAGGGCGTGCCGGCCATGTCGGGGAACCAGCGCCGGTCTTCCTCGGTGGGATCCTGGCAGACGCGCCGGATGTCGCGGTACATCGCAAAGCCCAGCGCATAGGGATTGATGCCGCTGTAGGCGCGGTGCCCCGCCGGCGGCTGGTAGATCACATTGGTGTGCGACGACAGCCATTCGATCATCACGCCGTCGGTGAGCCAGCCCTCGTCGTACATGGTGTTGAGCAGCGTGTAGTGCCAGAACGTGGCCCAGCCTTCGTTCATCACCTGGGTCTGGCGCTGCGGATAGAAATACTGGGCGATCTTGCGCACGATGCGCACGATCTCGCGCTGCCAGGGCTCCATCAGCGGCGCGTTCTTCTCGACGAAGTACAGCAGGTTTTCCTCGGGCTCCTTGGGAAAGCGCTCGCTGGCCTGCGCCGCATTTTCCCGGCCCGGGCGCGTGGGCAGCGTGCGCCACAGTTCATTCACCTGCTGCTGGGCATAGGCTTCGCGCTGCTCGCGCTCGGCGCGTTCGCGCGCCAGGTTCTTCTTGCTCGGGCGGCGGTAGCGGTCCACGCCCAGGTTGGAAAGCGCATGGCAGGAATCGAGCCACTGCTCCACGGCGTCCAGCCCGTGGCGTTCCTCGCACTGGGCGACGAAGTCGCGCGCGTAGACCAGGTAGTCGATGATGCTGCCCGCATCGGTCCACATGCCGAACAGGTAGTTGTTCTTGAAGAAGCTGTTGTGCCCGTAGGCGGCATGGGCGATCACCAGCGCCTGCATGGCCGTGGTGTTCTCCTCCATCAGATAGCTGATGCAGGGGTTGGAGTTGATCACGATCTCGTAGGCCAGCCCCATGTGGCCGCGCCGGTAGCGCCGCTCGGTCGCGAGGTAGTCCTTGCC
>NZ_QXMN01000047.1:0-50025 GCF_003581445.1 Acidovorax cavernicola
CCTCCGCAGGAGCCTCCCAAGCGTCCGCCGCCGGTACGCAAGGCCGCGCCGCCGCCGAGCTACGTGCCGCCACCGGAGGTGAGCGTCGCGCCACTGCCGAATCCGGGACCCACGATCACCACCACGTCGGCGGCACCACCGCCCACACCCGTGGCCATCGCGCCCCCGGCGCCTGCGGTGCCGCGCCCCACCGGCACGCCAGCACGCATCGATGTGTCGTCCTGCGACAAGCCGGAGTATCCGCGTGCCGCGTTGCGCGCCGAAGCCACCGGCACCACGCGCATCCGCTTCACGATCGATGCGACCGGCCGGGTCGCGAAAGCCGAGATCGACAAGCCTTCGGGACTGACGCGGGAGCACCGCACGATGGACGCAGCCGCGGTCGAAGTGCTGAGCAAGTGCCCGTTCCGGCCGGGGACCGATGCCGAAGGCCGTCCGGTCGGCGGCGCCGTCACCACTGTCGACTACGTGTGGAAGCTCGAGTAAGCCGTCCCAGTCCTGTTCACCCCACGCGCCGGCCGTGCCGGCCACTTCTTGTTCCCAACGGAGAAAAATCCATGTCCCTGATCCAACTCATGCGCGCGGCCGTGCTGGCTGTCGTCGCCACCGTCTCGATGGCGGTACCCCTGGCCGCTTCCGCGCAGGCCGACCCTGCGCCAGCGGTGTCATCGGCGCCGGTCACCGCCGCGCCAGCCGCGGCCGAGAGCCCCACCGCAGCCGCCCACGCGGTCGAGAACCCTTACGGTCTCGGCGCGCTGTGGGCGCAGGGCGACTTCGTGGCCAAGGGCACACTGCTCATCATGGTGATCATGAGCATCGGCAGCTGGTGCATCATCTTCACCAAGCTGTTCGAGCAGCAGAAGCTGCTGAATGCGGCCAATGCGGCTGGCCAGTCGTTCTGGAAGGCCGGCACGGTGCGCGCCGGTACCGATGCCCTGCACAGCGGCAGTGCCTTCCGCTACATCGCGGAGCAGGGACTGACGGCCAGCGAGCATCACGAGGGCACGTTGGTCGAGCAGATCGACCTGCATACCTGGGTCACCATGAGCATCCAGCGCGCCGTGGACAAGGTCCAGAGTCGCCTGCAGGATGGACTGGCGTTCCTGGCCACCGTCGGCTCGACCGCACCCTTCGTCGGTCTCTTCGGCACGGTCTGGGGCATCTACCACGCACTGACCGCCATCGGCATCTCCGGCCAGGCATCCATCGACAAGGTGGCAGGCCCCGTGGGCGAGGCGCTCATCATGACGGCCATCGGCCTGGCAGTCGCGGTGCCTGCGGTGATGGGCTACAACTGGCTGATCCGTCGCAACAAGAGTGCGATGGAACGGGTCCGCAATTTCAGCGGCGACCTGCACAACGTCCTGATCGCCGGCAAGCGATGAGCACATCCGCATGGCGGCCGAGCCGCCTCTCGAAGGAGGGCCGGGTCGCTTTCCTGCCGGTCCTTTTCCCTGAAATGAGGGCTCCATCATGGCGATGAACATTTCTGCCGGGGGCGATGATGAGGAGGCCCTGAACTCCAGCATCAACACGACCCCCTTGGTCGATGTGATGCTCGTGTTGCTGATCATCTTCCTGATCACCATTCCGGTGGTCACGCAGTCCATCAAGCTCGATTTGCCGAAGGAGCGGAACGTCCCGACGCAGACCAAGCCCGAGAACATCGTGCTGGCCGTCAGCCGTGGTGGCGATGTCTACTGGGGTGTGGAGCGCGTGCCCGATATCGAGACGCTGGTGAGTCGCTTGAAGACCTCCGCGGTCAAGGAGCCGCAACCGGAGGTGCATATCCGCGGCGATGCCGAGGTGCCGTACGAATCCGTCGGCCGCGTGGTCGTCGCCTGTCGGCGCGCGGGCATCCAGAAGGTCGGATTCATCACCGAGCCGCCGGCCGGTGTCGCCAGTCGCTAGGAGAAAAACATGGCAATGAATGTAGGCAGCGGTGGTGGCGACGACGACGTGATGGTCGACATCAACACCACGCCGCTGATCGACGTGATGCTGGTGCTCTTGATCATGTTCATCATCACCATCCCGATCCAGACCCATGCGGTCAAGATGAACATGCCGGCGCCCAGCACGGCACAGTCACCGCCGAAGCCGCCCGAAGAAGTTCGCATCGACGTCGAGACCGACGGGACCGTCGGATGGAACGGTGAAGTCGTGCCGAGTCGCACCGATCTGGAAAGACGGCTCGCGCAAGTGGCCGCGCAACCTGACCAGCCGGAGGTGCACCTGAGGCCCAGCAAGCTGGTGCCATACAAGCATGTCGCAGGCGTGATGGCCAGCGCGCAACGCCTGGGCGTGACGAAGATCGGCATCGTCGGAAGCGAGCAGTTCACGAATTGAGGCCTGTCTGCGTTTGCGGGAGCAGGTGGAGGGTCGAGCTTCGGGAAGCTGCGAGCATCCCTTGCCAGGCGCCCTTGTCACGGCCCACCACCGTCTTCGCCAGTACCCGCGAACTCGGTCTGAGATTTCTCAATCGGTACCAAATACACGTCGGCCAGCGCGAGGCTTCAGCTTCTGATATTTGGCATAGGCATCTCCCGCAGCGCGACGCAAGGCTTTTTCGTCTGCCTGCGAGTCACTCCCGGCAAAGGTGCGCGCGACAGCCTCTACCACATAGCCTTCGGGCGCCATCAAGCTGAAGGTTGTGACGACCGGGGTGGCGCCGGCTGCCAGCAAGTGCTTGCTGAAGAAACGGTCGCTCAGGCATGCCAACACCGCCGCCTTCTTTCCGTGCGGCGTTCCACGGGGAAATTGGGCCGGCAGATTGGCGTGCACGGCGTCCATCAGGCCGTCGTGCCCCACGAACATGACCAATTCACGCCGGTTGGCCGTTTTCGGTGGCGTGGCCGCCTGAGTCATGAAAGCCTGCATGGCCCGATCGATGTGCCGGCCGCGCCAGGCCTCCGCCGTGAGGCGAAGCTTGTCCTTGCCCCATACGAATTCGCAGCGCTCGAGGATGCTGTCCGTCACATCGCTCTGGCAGCCTGTGCGTCGCCAACCCGGCGCCTTGCTCAGGAACGTTTTCAGCCCGTAAGCGGCACCCCAATACAGGTTGCTGGCCGCATCGTCGCCGTTTCCGATGGCGGCGGGCACGGGGACGATGCCTTGGGAGGCGTTGTCCACCAGCGCCACGACGACATGGACCTGAGGCGCGCTCTCCAGTATTTGCGCGGCGGCCGACGGTGCCGTTGCAGTCCCGACCGTCATGACTGCACCCACCGCGCCAACGCGGATCGCAGCCCTGGCTGCGGCACGCAGGCCATGCAGAAGATCGGCGGGGAAACGGGTGAAAGTCTGTGAGTTCATTTCAATGGCACACGGATTCCGACGCGGTGGTCCACCCTCCGCCGCACCAAGAATACGAGCGCCACGCGCCACGGGTTGGCAGTAGTTCACATTCTGATCAACATCGTGCATGCGGGAGTTTCTGCTCTCCGCTTCGGTGCGCAGAAGGTGTCTCGCGCATCTGGAGCCACCGGCCGGTCCCGGGGGAACAACTGCGCCCCACCCCCTGCAAAGTCATGCGCCACCGGCATGACCTCCTTCCATTTGATCGTTATGCAGCGCACGTATGTTGCTAAATACTCGGTTCGGGCGCCTCGACGGCGGCCTTTTTTCATTCAGGGGCAAGGCGCTGCCGGTGGCCAGCGCCTGGCGCGGGCGCGCCCTCGGCGCCCCCTGCAACCTACATAGACAGATCAAGGAGACATCGATGCGATTCGTTCTGGCCCATATGGCAATGGCATGCGTGATGGCGGTTTCTGCCGCAGCCCACGCGCAGGGTTCAACTGGCACGCTGGACAAGATCCAGGCGGAAGGCAAGGTCGTGATCGGCGTACGGGAAAGCTCGGCGCCCATGGCCTATGCCCAAGGCGCGGCCCAGAAGTTCGTCGGCTACCACGTCGAGCTGTGCGAGAAGGTGCTGGCCCAGATCGCGCCCAAGGCAAAGATCGAATACATGATCCTGACCGCGCAGAACACCCTGCCGCTGGTGCAGAACGGCACGGTGGACATGGGCTGCGGCCCGACCACGAACAACCTCGCGCGCCAGCGGCAGGTGGCTTTCGCGGTGACCACCTATGTGAGCCAGGTGCGCATGGCGGTGCGTGCCGACTCGGGCATCACCTCGTTCAAGCAGCTCGACGGCAAGCCCGTGGTGGCCTCGACCGGCACCACGGCCCTGCAACTGCTGCGCAAGTTCGCGCGCGACCAGAACATCACGGTGCCGACCTCGATGGGCAAGGACCACTTCGAGAGCTTCCTGATGCTGGAGTCCGGCCGCGCCGATGCCTTCGTGCTCGACGACAACCTGCTGGCCGGCGTCATCGCCAACTCGAAGAATCCCGATGGCTACAAGGTCGTGGGCGAAGTGCTGGGCTCCGAACCCATCGCCCTCCTGTTCCGCAAGGACGACCCCGCTTTCAAGAAGGCCGTCGACGATGCGCTGGTGCGCATGATGGCGTCCGGCGAAGTGGCCAAGCTCTATGACAAGTGGTTCATGCAGCCGATTCCACCCAAGAACGCAGCCCTGAACCTGCCCATGAGCGACACGCTCAAGCAGCTGCTGCAAAAGCCCAACGACAAGCCGCTCGAAGCCTACGGCAGCTGATCCCGGCTTCAGCGCCCTGCGCTCTCGCGCATGAAGTCCTGCGCCGCCTGCTGCAGCCAGTCCTTGAAGCTCTGCAGCGGCGGGTAGTTGTCACGGCTGGTGGGCCAGGCTAGGTAGTAGCGCTCGGCGCTCTCCATCTCGGGCACCTCGGGGAGCGCGCACACCAGGTCGCCCTGCGCCAGTTCTCGCTCGATGAGAAAGCGCGGCAGCAAGGCCACGCCCACCCCCACGATGGCGGCCTGGGCGGCTGTCGCGAACTGATCGAACAGCATGCCCTGGCTTTCCTGCAGCAGCACATGGTGAACCGACAGCCAGCGCTGCCACGCGTCGGGTCGCGAGGCCAGGTGCAGCAGCGGCGCGCGCAGCAGGTCCTCCGGCTGGGCAAAGCCATGCTGGGCAGCCAGCGCAGGGCTGCAGGCCGGCACCACCGTCTCGCTCATCAGAAACGCCAGCTCCGCGCCGGGCCATTGCGGCAGGCCGAAATGGATGGCCGCGTCCACGGCTTCGAGCTGGAAGTCGAACTGCGACAGCCGCGTCGTCAGGTTGATCGTGATGCCCGGATGCGCCTCGAAGAACTGCGGCAGTCGCGGCGCCAGCCAGCGCGTCCCGAAGGTGGGCAGGATGGCCAGGTTCAGGCTGCCTCCGCGCGGGTTGGCGCGAAAGCCCAGCGTGGCCGATGAGATGCGCATCAGCGCGCCGCGTATCTCCTGGGCATAGGCCTGCCCCGCCGGGCTCAGGCGCACGGTCTGGCGTTCGCGCACGAAGAGCTCCGTCTCCAGCCGCTCTTCCAGCGCGCGGATCTGGCGGCTGACGGCGCTTTGCGTCAGGTGCAGCTCGGTCGCCGCGGCCGTGAAGCTCTGGTGCCGGGCCGCCGCCTCGAAGGCGCAGAGCAAGGACATGGGCGGCAGGAATCTTCGGGTCAGGAGCATGGCGGTCGGCCTCGGAATGGGCGGTGGCTTCATTCCGCTTGGGAATGACTTGTGGGCCGGATTATCGTTTGACCCTGTGCGAGGCGCGGTCCTAGCATTCACGCCAGGAACTACCCATGCCGCCCCACTCTCTTGTGCGGCTTCACCTGCACCCCCACCCCACACCATGTCCGCTACGCCTTCCACCGCCTTCGTGTCCTGCGACGAAATCCGTGTGCGCTTCTCGCGCGCCATGTCCGAGATGTACTGCAAGGAGGTGCCGCAGTACGGCACCCTGATGGAGCTGGTGGCCGAGATCAACGGGCGCACGCTGCAGGACCAGCCCGCGCTGCTGGCGCAGATGCAACGCGCGGGCGAACTGGCCCGCCTGGGCGCGGAGCGCCACGGCGCCATTCGCGTCGGCACGGCTGCCGAGCTGTCGATGCTGCGCCGCCTGTTCGCGCAGATGGGCATGGAGCCCGTGGGCTACTACGACCTGTCGGTGGCGGGCGTTCCCGTGCATTCCACCGCCTTTCGTCCCGTGACCGATGCCGCGCTGCAGGCCAACCCCTTCCGCGTCTTCACCTCGTTGCTGCGCCTGGACCTGATCGCCGACGCCTCGCTGCGCCAGCGGGCCGCGGACATCCTTGCGCAGCGCCACATCTTCACCGAACGGACGCTCGCGCTGATCGCCCAGGCCGAGGCCGCGGGTGGACTGACCGATGCGCAAGCCGATGAATTCGTGCGCGAAGCACTGGAGACCTTCCGCTGGCATGGCGAATCGACCGTCGACGCATCGACCTACGACGCGCTGCACAAGGCGCACCGGCTGATCGCCGACGTGGTCTGCTTCAAGGGTCCGCACATCAACCACCTGACGCCGCGCACGCTGGACATCGACACCGCCCAGGCCGCCATGCTGGCGCGCGGCATGGGCGCCAAGGACGTCATCGAAGGTCCGCCGCAGCGTGCCTGCCCCATCCTGCTGCGCCAGACCAGCTTCAAGGCGCTCGAGGAAACGGTGCGCTTCGCGGGCGATGCATCGCCAGACGGCTCGCACACCGCGCGCTTCGGCGAGATCGAGCAACGCGGCGTGGCGCTCACGCGCAAGGGCCGCGCGCTGTACGACCACCTGCTGGCCCAGGTGCGCGACGCGGGCGGTGCCGCATCCGACTACGGCCAGCGCCTGGCGCAGGCCTTCAAGGCCTTTCCCGACACGCACGAGCAACTGCGTAGCCAGGATCTGGCCTTCTATCGCTACGCACTGACCGACGAGGGCCAGGCGCAAGCGGGCGACAGCGGCGGCGACGCGGATCTGCAGACCCTGCTGGACCGTGGCTGGCTGCGCTTCGAACCCGTCATCTACGAAGACTTCCTGCCCGTGAGCGCGGCCGGCATCTTCCAGTCCAATCTCGGCGGCGAAGCGCAGGAGCAGTTCGCAGCCCATGCCGCCGATGCGACCCGGCAAGCCTTCGAGGCCGACCTGGGCGCGCGCGTGCACGACGAGATCGCGCTGTACGAGGCCGCCCAACGTCACTCGATCGCGCAGGTGCGCGCCGTGCTGCGCGGCCAGACCCCGGTGTCCGCATGAGCAAGCTGACGGTCGACGAGGTCGTGGCCGGCCTGCGCGACATCGTGGGCCCGCGGGGCCTGCTGCTGGGCGACGACATGGCCGCGTACGAACAAGGCGCGCGCTATGGCCAGGGCCGTGCGCTGTGCGTGCTGCGCCCCGACAGCCTGACGCAGGTGCAGGCCGTGGCACGCTGGTGCGCCGAACACGGCGTGAAGCTGGTGCCGCAGGGCGCCAACACCGGCCTCGTGGGAGCGAGCACGCCCGATGCCAGCGGCAACCAGGTCGTGCTGTCCACCAGCCGCCTGCGCGGCGTGTGCGAGATCGACGTGGAGAACCGGAGCGTGCGCGTCGATGCCGGCATCACACTGCAGGAACTCAACGAGCGCCTGGAGCCCCATGGGCTGTGGTTTCCCATCGACCTGGGGGCCAACCCCACGGTCGGCGGCATGATCGCCGCCAACACGGGCGGCACGCGGCTGATCCGCTACGGCGATGTGCGCCACAACCTGCTGGCGCTGCAGGCGGTGCTGCTGGAGCCGCCCGGCGAAGTGCTCGAGATGGGCCGCGCGCTGCGCAAGGACAACACGGGGCCCGATCTCAAGCACCTGTTCGTGGGCAGCTCCGGCGCGAGCGCCATCCTCACGCAGGCCACGCTGGAGGTGCATGTGCGCCCCGCCCAATCGGCCACGGCGTTGGTGGTGCCGACCTCCGATGCGGCGGTGCTGCAACTGCTGCTGGCGCTGGAGCGCGAGCTGGGTGATTTCCTCAGCGCCTTCGAGGGGCTGTCCGGCCATGCCATGCAGGCAGCCATCGACCATGTGCCCGACCTGCGCAACCCCTTCGCCCCGGAGCCCGCACCCGACTTCGCCATCCTCATCGAACTGGAGGCCTCGGGCACGCGCACCTACACAGGGCTGGACCTGCAGGAAGCGCTCAACCTGTTCCTGCAGGATCAGTTCGAGCAGACCATCGAGAACGCGGTGATCGGCAACGGCCGCGAACTCTGGCATCTGCGCCACAGCATCAGCGAAGGCGCGCGGGCACTGGGCCAACCGATCGCCTTCGATGTCTCGGTGCCGCGCTCGCGCCTCATGGCGTTCTGCCGCGCAGCGCGCGCGCTGGTGGCTGCGGAGTTTCCGTTCCTCCATGTCGTGGACTTCGGCCATATCGCCGACGGTGGCGTGCACTTCAATGTCATCTGGCGCCATGACGCGGGCCGCCCCTACGACGCGGCCACGGTGCAGGCGCTTCGCGACCGCATCTACGCCATGGTGATGGACGACTACGGCGGCAGCTACAGCGCCGAGCATGGCGTGGGACCTCACAACATCACTTACTACCGCCGCTATGCCAGCCCCACGGCGCGCCGGCTGGCCCGGGGGCTGCGCGACCTCGTCGATCCGAAGCAGCTGTGCGGCAGCGTCGACTTCGGCTGATGTCCTCTTCTTCCTGTATTCCAGAGGGCGCAGCGTCCTCGCTTTCTTTCACGAGTTCCAGATGAGCATCGCCAACACGGGCAGCCCCTCGCCCACCTCGCACCTGTTCAACCCGCTGTTCGCCCAGCCCGAAGGCTCACCGATCCGAGAGCTGTTTCCCTACCTGAGCCGCCCCGGCATGCTGTCGCTGGCGGGAGGCTATCCCTCGCCTGGCCTGTTCGATGCCGAAGGCCTGCAGCAGGCCGCGACAACGGCCCTGCAGCAGGATGCGGCGGCCAGCCTGCAATACGGCGCCAGCGAAGGCCAACTGCCACTGCGCGAGGCGCTGGCCGAGCTCTGCGCCAGCCGGGGCATTACCTGCACGCCGGGCGATCTGCTGGTGACCACCGGCTCGCAGCAGGCCTTCGATCTGCTCGTCAAGGTGATGGTCGCCCCCGGCGACCCGGTGCTGGTGGAAGTGCCCGCCTATCCGGCCACGCTCCAGACACTGAAGCTGGCCCAGGCCCAGGTTGTCTCCGTGCCCACGGACGAGCACGGCCTGGACACCGAGGCCCTGGCCCGACTGCTGGCGCAATGGCCGCACGCGCGCCGACCCAAGCTGCTCTACACGGTGCCGAATTTTTCCAACCCGGGCGGCACGCTGCTGCCTGCGTCGCGGCGCGCGGCCCTGGTGGCGCTGGCGCGCGAGCACGGTTTCGCCATCGTCGAAGACGACCCCTATGGCGAGCTGCGCTTCGACGACCGGTGCGAGCCGTCTGTCTACGAGACAGGGCTTGCGCAATGCGGCAGCGCCAATCCTGTGGTGTACCTGTCCAGCCTGTCGAAGACGGTGGCACCCGCGCTGCGCATCGGCTGGATGCTGGCCGACGCCCAACTGCTGCGCCGCTGCGCCATCGCCAAGCAGACGGCCGATCTGTGCACCTCGCCGCTGGCACAGAACATTGCCGCCCACTACCTGCGCTCCGGTCGCTACGCGCCCCAACTGCAGAAGTCCTGCGCCGAGTACGCAGCGCGCATGGATGCGCTGTGCTCCGGCTTGGAGGCCGCCCTGGGCGAGCAGATCCGTTTCGTGCGGCCCGCTGGGGGCATGTTCATCTGGGCGCAACTGCAGCCGCAGGAAGGCGACCACGAGGCCCTGTCCCGCGCGCTGTTCGCGGCGGCTGTCACGCAAGGTGTGCTCTATGTGCCGGGCAAGGCCTTCTTCCCGGCCGACGCCGCAAAACAAGCCGGCCTGTGCATGCGGCTGTCTTACGCCGCGCCGACGGTGCCTCAGATCAACGAGGCCGTGGAAAGGCTGGGTCGCGCCTGGCAGCAGGCCGTGCTCAGCCCCATCGCCTGAAAAGCAGCTTCGCTCCGCCGCGCCTCAGGCTGCCTGCCGATTTTTCGTTGCGGACCTCGGCGCCTCGCTGCGCGCCAGCCACAGCCCGCTCGCAACGATCAACGCCCCGCCGCCCAGCGTCCACGCATCGGGCGCGGCCTTCCAGAACACCCAGTCCAGCACGAGCCCCCAGGCGAGCGCGCTGTATTCGAAGGGAGCGATGGCTGCAGCCTGGCCGTGGCGGAAGGCCTCGGCGATCGCCAATTGGCCCAGGAAACCGCTGAGGGCCAGACCGGCAAGCAACCACGCATGCTCGGCCTGGATGGGCACCCATTGCGGTGCCGACAACAGGCTGCCGCCAACGGCCATGCCGGCGGTGGTCCAGAAGACCAGCGCGGCGCTCGACTCGGTGCGGCTGATGAGCCGGCCCAGCATGTTCGACAGCGCATAGCAGACCGCGGCCACCAGAATCGCCAGCGCGCCCGTCGAGAGAAAAGCTCCCTGCTCGGGCCGCAGTGCGATCACGACGCCGAGGAAGCCCAGTCCGATGGCGATCCAGTGTCGCGGCAGGATCGACTCGCCCAGCAACGGCACGGCGATGAGCACCATCAGCAGCGGCGCGATGAAGGTGAGCGTGTAGGCCTCGGCCAGGCCCAGGGTCTTCAGGCCATGGACGAAGAGCACGAGCATCGTCATGTTCAGCACGGTGCGCAGCAGGTGCAGGCGCCAACGCAGCCGGCGGTTGAATACACCGGCCGCCTCGCGCCGCCAGCCGATGTACAGGCACACCAGAGGCAACGCCGTGAGGCCGCGCAGTGCCATCACCTGCACCGCCGGGTAGTGCCCGGCCAGGTTCTTGAGCAGCGCGTCCATGCAGGCAAAGAAGGCGCAAGCCAACAGCATCGCGGCGATGCCGCGCAGGGTTCCGGTCGAGTGCATGGTCGGGTTGTCTCTCGGCAGTGCCAAGGAGGGATGGGGGTCTTCGTGACCGCCTGGCATGGACGCTGCGAACGTCAGGTCTGGGTCCGATTCTGCCGGAACCCCACCCTACCGGCACTCGTTCCAGTACCCGTCAGGATTCGCCTCCAGCGGCGTGGCAATCCGCTGGAGCGACACGCGGCCCTGCGTATCCTTCGCAACAACGAAGACGTGTCCGTCCTGAACCGGAAAGCCGTTGCGCAGGAACTTGAAGCCGCTTCGGACCGACGCAAAGTCGGCCGCGTTGAGTGCGTTGCGCAAGGCACCCCGATCCGCGACGGAGCCCTTGGTTTCCTTCAGCGCGCTATCGATCAGGAGCGCCGCGTCGAAACCTTGCGCGGCGTATTGCGACGGGATGCGTCCATGCTTCCTTTCGAAGGCGGCCACGAAGGCCTTGCTCGTCGGGCTCGGCAGGTCAGGCCCCCAGACCGCGCCTGCGATCACATTCAGCGCGGCATCCTGAAGCAGCGGCAGCGTCGTGCCATCGACCGTGCCGACCGTCAGCAAGGGCACCTTGCTCAAGAGGCCCGTGCGGTTCATCTGCTGGATGAAGTGGACGCCCATGTCGCCCGGCAGGAAGGCGACCACCGCATCGGGCGCGACGCGCCTGATCTGCGCCAGCGCGGCCGCGTAGTCGGTCTGCTGCGGCGGGGCGTAGATTTCGCTGACCACCTCGCCCGAGTAGTAGCGCTTGAAGCCCCGCAACTGGTCCTTGCCGGACGCGTTGTCGGGCGCAATGAAGAGCGTCTTCCAGTACCCCTTGTCGACGGCGTACCGGCCCACGATGCCGGCCTGGTACTCGTCCTGGTACGAGGCGAAGACGAACCTGTTGTTGCACTGCTTGCCGGCCATCGGCGCGGGGCCGGCGTTCGAGCCGACGAACAACATGCCGGCCCTGGCCATCGGCCTGGCGATGGCCATCATCACGTCGGAGAAGGTCACGCCCGTGATGAAGCTGACCTTGTCCCTCTCGATCAGGCGCTGCGCCAGCTGCGCTGCGAGCTCGGGGTTGTGCTGGTCGTCTTCCTGGATGACCGTCACAGGGACGCCGCCGAGCATGCCTTGCCGCTGCTCGACCGCGAGCATGAAGCCGTCGTACTGCTCTTTTCCGACCGCTGCAGCCGGTCCGGAGAGCGTGCCGATGAAGCCGATCTTTACTTGAGCAGAAACGGCCAGCGCCGTGGCGCCCAAGGCGCAGGCCATGAGGATCGTGCGGATGTGGTGGATCAATGTGTTCCTTGTGATGTCGCTCGCGATGCTTCGCGGCTCGGTGACCTTTCGTGCATGAAGAGGATGCCAGACATGGCGGCCTGCCTCCCGCCACGGCCGCGTCTACCAGTTCTCGGGTATGGCCCTGCAGAAAACAAAAAGACACACTTGCCCGCGTTTTGTTTTGTCTGTCTTGTCCGCTGTTTTCGCGAAGGAGGAACCATGGCCACCATCACCCGACTGCACCCCGCACTCAGATACCTGCAGGCGGTTGCATTGCTTGCCGTGGGCAGCGCTCACGCAGCAGGCTACGTGGCCGGCGACGCCGGCAACCCCGGCCCCAGCCAGCCGGGCTGGACGAGCAGCGGCGGCGGCAGCGCAGCCACGGTTTCGGGAGATGGTGCCACCTCGATCGGCGCGGGCGGCAACGGCAGCAACGGAACCGCCGGGGGAACGGGTGGCACCGGTGGTGCGGGCGCCAGCGCAAGCGCGAACGGCGCGACGGCCATCGGCGGTGGCGGCACTGCCGGACAGGGCTCCGCGGGCGGCACGGGCGGCAGCGGCGGCCGCGGTGCGCAGGCTTCGGCCAGCGGCGCAATCGCCGTCGGGGCGGGCGGCCAGGGCACCGAGGGTTGCTGCGGTTTCACTGGCCAGGCGGGCGGCAGCGGCGCGCAGGCATCGGGCATCTCGGCGGTCGCCATCGGCAGTGCGTCCGGTGCCAGCCAGGGCGCGGTGGCGTCGGGCAACGGCAGCACGGCGATCGGCGGCGCCTACAACGGGTCTTCCGGCGCATCGGCACTGGCCACGGGCAGTGTGGCCGTCGGTACGGGCAGCCAGGTCGCGAGTGGCGCGACCAACAGCGTGGCCATCGGTGCGAACTCGGTCGCCACCGCGGCGAACACCGTGTCCTTCGGCTCGGTGGGCCAGACACGCACCCTCGTCAACGTGAGCGCGGGCGCGGTAAGTGCCACCAGCACCGATGCCGTCAACGGCAGCCAGCTCTACACCGTGAAGCAGACCTCCGACACAGCCCTCGGCCTCGCGCAGAACTCAGCGCAGTACGGCGCAGGCGGCACCACGCTGCAACTCAACGCCAACGGCGGCGCGGGCACCGCCATCCGCAACGTGAGCGCGGGTGCGGTGACCGCCAGCAGCACCGATGCCGTCAACGGCAGCCAGCTCTACACCGTGAAGCAAACCTCCGACACGGCCCTGGGTCTCGCGCAGAACTCGGCGCAGTACGGCGCAGGCGGCACCACGCTGCAGCTCAACGCCAATGGCGGCGCGGGCACCGCCATCCGCAACGTGAGCGCGGGCGTGGTGAGCGCCACCAGCACCGATGCCGTCAACGGCAGCCAGCTCCACACCGTGAAGCAGACTTCCGACACGGCGCTCGGCCTCGCGCAGAACTCGGCGCAGTACGGCGCGGGCGGCACCACGTTGCAGCTCAACGCCAACGGCGGCGCGGGCACCGTCATCGGCAACGTGAGCGCGGGCCAGGCGAGCACCGACGCGGCCAACGTCGGCCAGGTGCAGCAGGCCCAGCAGACGGCCATCACCACGGCGAACAACTTCACCGTGCAACAGGTCACGGCGCTGCAGTCGCTGATGAATCAGGCGCTGTCCAGCGGCGTCTGCGCGGTCGGCGCGGGCGGTTCCGTGGCCTGCGGCCCGGGCGCCGGCGCCAGCGGCGCGGGCAGCACCTCGATGGGCACCAACGCGCAGGCCAACGGAGAGAACACCGTGGCCGTCGGCAACGGAGCACAGGCCCACCACGCAGGCTCGGTCGCCATCGGTGCGGGCGCGAAGGCCCTGGCCGACCCGACCACCGCCGTCGGCAACAACGCAGTCGCCACCGGCAACAACGCCGTCGCGCTGGGCGCCAATACGCTGGCCAGCGGCAACAACGCCGTGGCACTGGGCCAGGGCTCGGTGGCCGACCGCGACAACACCGTGTCGGTCGGCAACGCGGCCACCCAGCAGCTGCGCGCCATCACGAACGTCGCGCCCGGTGTGCTGGGCACGGATGCCGTCAACGTCAACCAGCTGCAGCAGGCGGTGAGCAACGCGACCAGCCAGGCCAACGCATTTGCCGCGCAAGGCGTTGCCGCAGCCATGGCGATGCCGTCGATGCCAACGCTGGCGGCAGGAAAGAAATGGATGGGCGCGGCCGTGGGCAGCTACGCAGGGGCATCCGCCGTCGGCTTTGCGTTCGGGTATCAGGTCAACGACAGCCTGAACCTGGGGGTGGGCGTTTCGACGGCGACGAGCAGCGGGAGCGGAAACAGGGTTGCGGCGAGGGTGCAGGCGGGGTACGCGTGGTGAAACGCGAACGGGAAGAATGATCGCGGTCAGGCGCGCAGGTCCAGCCTCCTCCACGCCTCGAACACCTCCAGTTGCTTTTGCAGCCAATCCACAGGCACTGAATTCGTCCCCCAGTGGTGCAGCCGCCCGGCTGCCTCGCCAAGGTTCCACAGGTGCCGAAGCTGCAGGAACAGCGGCAATGCCGCCAGGTCGCTCTCGCTCACCTCACCGCCGCCCGCGCGGTAACCGCGCAGGTAGTGCGTCCAACGCTCGCGCAGCACCTCGTCGGGTTCCTTGAGGCTCTTGCGAAACAGATACGACCAGGGCAGCACGCTCAGGTCGTAGGCCAGGAAGCCCGGTCCGGCATCGTCGAAATCGAAGAACACGGTTTTCCTGGTGCCGGCCGGGTCCGTGTGCACATGGTTGTTGAAGCCATGCGTGTCACCATGGCAGATGACGCGCGTCAGCCCGCCCTCCGCCGCAGCCAGCTCTTCGAGCAGGCGATGTACCAAGCGGCGATACATCTCCAGCAGCTCCGCGCTGATCTCCGGGTACGCCTGCAGGTAGCCCAAGGTCCGGCCGGCCAGGTGGTGGCCGTCCAGCACGTAGCGACTGGGTGGGCCGGCGTGGTCGCGCGCCGCTTCATGGATGCACGCCAGCGCGCGGCCGGTCAGCTCGAGTTCTTCCAGCGTATCGGGATTCACGCCTTCGGCATGACGAAACAGGGCCAGGGCACGCGGCCCTTCGGGGAACTGCAGTTCGACGTACGCGCGCCCTTGCGTCGCCGGCACGGCCGCGGCAACGCCCACCCCCTTGGCTTCCAGGTGCGCCAGCAGCGAGATTTCGAAATGCGCGTTGAAGCTGCCGCGCGGTCGGATCGAATACAGGCGCGCGACATACCGGATGCCATCGGCCGAACGCAGCGCGTAGTTGTCGTTCAGGCCGCGGCGGATCAGGTGGCACTGCTGCACCGGGATGCCATGGTGCTGCGTCACCCAGTGCGCAATGGACGATGGCGCCGCGGTGGTGTGAGTGGGTACGAGCGCGGGGTCGCGGGGAGGGGCATCGGGCATGGCTTGTGTTCCATTCAATGGCGTGCCTCGGCACGGCCATCTCACTCTAGCGTCTCGCGGGACCGGGAAAACCGGACGTCCGCTTCTGGTCGGAGGTTCGCCAGTCTGCCCTTCCCTGGAGGTGTATGTCCTTTTGCCTATGCCTTTTCAAGTGCGCGGCGAATGACTTTGGTCATTTCGGATTCGCTTTCATCGGCCATAAGATGCCCCGACCATGGCCAACGCCACACCACTGTCGCCGCACGTTGCGCCGCCGCGCAGTGAAGCCGGCGTTCCCGTGCCGACACGAGGCATCCTGGTGGTCGACGACCACGAGCTGGTGCGGCTGGGCCTGCGGGCGTTGCTGCTGGCGGAGACCGGCAGCGTGCCGGTGTACGAAGCACGCTGCCTGGCCGATGCACTGCACTTGTACGAGCTCCACGTGGCATCGCACCATCTGGTGCTGCTCGATCTCGACCTGCCCGACTCCCAGGGGCTGGACACCCTGGTGCGCTTCAGGCGCGCCTTTCCCACGGCACCGGTGATCGTGCTCTCGGGCAAGGACAGCCACGCGCTGATGCAGGGCGCGATGGCGCTCGGGGCTCAGGCCTTCCTGCCAAAGACAGGGCATCTGGGCGAGGTGTTGCGCTACGTGAGGGACAACGATCTGATCCGTTCCGCGCCCCGGCCGTCCGCAGCCCCGACCGCCGTCCGCACGACGTCGGTGAGCGCCGAGTTGCAACCGCAGCTCAATGCGCGTCAGGTCGAAATCCTCGACTGGCTGCTGTCCGGCAAGTCGAACAAGGAGATCGCGCAGCTGTCGCATCTCACCGAGGGCACGATCAAGAACCACGTGTCCACCCTGTTGCTGCTGTTCGGCATGCGCTCGCGCGCGCAGCTCATCAGCAGCCTGAGGTGAGCCGCCCTTCTCGCGCCCCGCGATGAACGACCCGCATCCGCCCGAGCTGGCCCAGCGGGTGCTGCGCGAGCAGGTGGCCACGGTCCATGCCAACGCACCGGCGGCCTATCTCGCGGACCTGCTCACGGCCCAGTCGCTGGGCATCGGACTGTTCCTGGCCACGTGGCGCTGGCAGGTCCTGCTGTGGATGGCACTGCACCTGGCCTTGACGCTGCGGCGCGCCTACAGGCGCTATCAGCGCAGTCCCGACGCGGCCGATCATCCCGAGTACTGGGCGCGCTTCAACGCGCGCAACGTGCTGCTGCGCTCCTGCGTCTGGGGCCTGGCGCCCTGGCTGTGCGTGCCGCCGGGACGCAACCTGGGGCTGTGGGTCATGGTCATCGTCATGATGATGGGCGGCTGCGCCGGCGGCGCGCTGTCGCTGGCCGTTCTCAAGCGCAACATCCCCCGCTTCATCGTGCCCAGCATGGCGAGCCTGACCCTGGCGCTGGCCTGGCGCGGCGACAGCACGCACCTGTTCCTGGCCTCCGGCTGCCTGCTGTACATGTGCGTGATGATCATGTTCGCGCTGCAGCATCACCGGCTGCTGACGGCGTCGTTGACCATGCGTTTCGAGAAGGAAGCGCTGGCCGAGCAACTGAGCCACCAGATCGCCGCAACCCAGCGCGCCAGCGAGGAGAAGACCCGCTTTCTTGCCGCGGCGAGCCACGACTTGCGCCAGCCCATGCACGCCATCGCCTTGTTCGGCGCGGTCATCGAGAAAAAACTTCGGGGCAGCGAAGATTGGGATCACGCGGCACGGCTGATGGACGCGGTCGGCACGCTCGGCGATTCGCTGGACACCCTGCTGGACATCTCTCGACTGGATGCCGGCGAGGTGGCACCGCAGATCCGGCCCGTGGAGCTGAATCCGCTGTTCCTTGCGCTCAACAATGTGTTCGTGGCACAGGCGGCCGACAAGGACCTGCAGCTTCGGCTGCGTGCCACGCCTTGCTGGGTGCTGAGCGATCCGCAGCTGTTGCAGCGGCTGCTGTCCAACCTCGTGGACAACGCGCTCAAGTACACGCCGCGCGGCGGTGTCGTGGTGGCCGCCCGTGCACGCGGCTCGCAGGTGTGGATCGACGTGCGCGACACCGGCATCGGCATCTCGCACGAGCACCTGGGCCGCATCTTCGACGAGTTCTACCAGGTCGGTAATCCGGGCCGCGATCGGGCGCGGGGGCTGGGCATCGGCCTGTCCATCGTGCAGCGGCTCTCACGCCTGCTGGCGCACCCGCTGCAGGTGCGCTCGCGGCCGCATCGGGGCAGCCGCTTTCGCCTGGTGCTTCCGGCGGTCTCGGCCCTGGGTGTCGCCCCGTCCGCTGCACGTCTGGCCGCGGCTTCGCCGTTGCCGCGGCGCGTGCTGGTCCTCGATGATGAAGCAGCAATCCGCCAGGCCGTCACCGGACTGCTGCAGGCCCACGGCGTGACGAGCGACGCGGTTGCCGGTGAAGCCGAAGCCGAGGCCGTTCTGGCGCAAGCCGCCCACGGAAGTACCCCTGTCGACGTGCTGTTGTGCGACGTGCGGCTGGCCGACGGCGCCGACGGATTGGCCGCTGCGCAGCGGTTGCGCGCACGCTTCGCTCCCCGCCTGCAGGTGCTGCTGATCACCGGGGAAACGGCACCTGAACGGCGGCACCAGATGCATGACAGCGGATTGCAGGTGCTGCTCAAGCCGGTGGCTGCCGACAGGCTCCTGCAGGCCCTCGCATCGCTGGCGCGACACGAAACGACGCACGTTGTCATGCGCTCCTGAGCATCTTTTTCTTGCACCGGGGCGATGACCTTCGACACTAGATTGCAGGTATCGCCTTGCCTACCGTGGAGGCCTTCTCGTTCACTCCACTTGAAAAAAGGAAGGCCTCTCATGACTACTCCCCGTCCCGTTTTCCGTGCATGGCGCACACCTGCCGCGCTGTTGATGATGAACCTCGCGCTGGTGGCCTGCGGTGGTGGTGGCGGAAGCGGCGGCGGCTTTCCCGGCTTCGCTGTCGCACCCGCTCCAGCGCCTGCGCCGCAGGGAACACAGACGCCCGCGCCCACGCCGGAAGACACCGCGCCCGCCATCACGACGCAGCCATCGGATACCACCATTGGCCAGGGCGTGCCCGCCACGCTGAAGGTGCAGGCCGTTCACGCGACAGCCTACCAATGGCAACGCAGCACCGACGGTGGCACCAGCTGGACCGATGTGTCCGGCGCTACCGGCGACAGCTTCACCACGGCAGCCGGTCAACTGGCCGACAGCGGCCAGCAGCTGCGCGTGCAGGTGACGGGCGCCAGCGGCAGCGTGACCAGCCATGCGGCCACGCTCACGGTCAAGCCCTGGGTCGCCACCGTGCTGGCGACCACGGGCGTCACCTACAACCGTCCCTATCAACTCGTTCTGGATGCCAGCGGCGCGAACCTCTACGTGGCCATGGGAGGCAACGGTTCGGTCTACAGGATCGACACCGCCAGCGGCAGCGGCGCCGAGGTGACGCCGGGGTCGAGCATGAATACGCCCTATGGCCTGGCACTGGCGACCGACGGCACCCTGTACGTGAGCGACCAGCATCGCATCAACAAGATCGCGCCCAACGCCACGACTTACAGCACCTGGGTCGGCAGCAGCACCAGCGGGTACGCCGACAGCCCGGCCGCTGCGATGTTCAACAACCCCGCCAGCATCGCGCTCGATGGCGCAGGCAACCTGTTCGTGGCAGACCTGGGAAACAAGCGCGTGCGCAAGGTCGCGGCCGATGGCACCACGAGCACGCTCGCGGGCGACGGCACGCAGGCCTACCTGGACGGGGTCGGCACGGCCGCCCAGTTTGCCCGCCCGCAGGGCCTGGCGATCAGCCGCGATGGCCGCACGCTGTACGACACGGACACCGACAGCCTGTGCCTGCGCAAGATCGATGTGGCCAGCGCCACGGTGAGCACGCTGCTGGGCGATTGCGCCAACGGCAGCGCCAGCCTGGTCGACGGAACGGCCGCCACGCCGGCCACGCTCGGCTACTCCTACGGCGTGACGGTGGATGCGAACGACAACGTGTTCCTGACGCATGCCTGGGATGGCGTGGCGCGCGTGGTCACGGCTGCGGGCGAGATCAGCACGCTGCGCGACAGCACCGGCACGGCGCTGGCCTTCAATTTCCCGATCGGCGTGGCCGTGGGCAGCGACGGAACGATCTACGTGGGCGCCTCCAACGGCAACCAGATCTTCAAGCTCACGCTGGCGCCCTGAGGTTGCAATCCGGCGATCGGGCCCGCAAGGTCTAGACTGCCGCTTTGCTCATGCAGGAGACCTCCATGTCCCGATTGCTCGTGCGCAGTTTCGGCGTTTCGCTCGACGGCTTCGCGGCCGGCCCGGACCAGAGCCTGGCGCATCCGCTGGGCGTTCGCGGCCCCGAACTCATGGACTGGTTCGTTCCCACGCGCGTCTGGCAGCAGATGCTCAAGACGGGCGAGACCGACGGCGAGACCGGCATCGACAACGAGATGGCCGAGCAAGGCTTCGCCGAGATGGGGGCCTGGATTCTCGGGCGCAACATGTTCGGGCCGGTGCGCGGCCCCTGGCCCGACGATCAATGGAAGGGCTGGTGGGGCGACGAGCCTCCGTACCACGTGCCGGTCTTCGTGCTGACCCACCATGCCCGCGCGCCGCTGACGATGCAAGGCGGCACCACCTTCCACTTCGTCACCGGCGGCATCCACGAGGCGCTGGCCCAGGCGAAGGCCGCGGCGGGCGCTCGGGACGTGCGCGTAGGCGGTGGCGTGGCGACCGTGCGCGAATACCTGAAGGCCCGCCTGATCGACGAACTGCACCTGGCCGTGCGGCCGGTGCTGCTGGGCCAGGGCGAAGCGCTGTTCGCGGGCCTGGACCTGCCGGCGCTCGGCTACCGCTGCGAACGCCAGGTCGCGGGCGAACGCGCCACGCACATGTTCCTGCGCCGCGATACGCCTTGACGCGCCTTGACGTGCAAGGCGCGGTGCGATGGCGAATGGAAGCCCTGGAAAAAGCCGCGCCTCTCGGTCATGGCCGGGAGGCCGCGTTCAAAGGCTTGCGGCAACCTCGGCCACGTAGTCCATCGCCACCTGCTCGGCTTTCTCGTTCGCCTTCACGGAGGAGGGACGGAACGCGTGGTACGCGGCACAGGCGTTGCGCAGCGCCGCCAGCAACGCCGCCCTGTCCACTGCGCCCGCAGTACTGGCAAGTTGCTGCGCCAACGCCGGGTTCGCTTCGACGCGGCGAACCCCGGTCGGCTTGAGCCCGTAGCGCATCAAGCCCAACGGCCCGAGAACCGTCACCCGCAGGTACGAAAGAAAATCGAGCGACTCCTGCAGTTCGCCACGAGCGATCTTGAGGGCCGCGTAGTGGACCCACACCCAGAAGCGATCCTCGATCCATTGCGGATCGGGCGCCGGATGGCGACCGACGCCCGCCGCGAACGCCGCCGTCATCCGGCCGTCTCGCTCCCACAGAACCACGGGCTCGTCCACCCGGTCGGCAAGATCGGGCAAGGCCACGACCTTGAGATCCAGGTGAAGGGCCGGAGGTCCGTACAGGCAGATGAGGACCCGGGGCTCTCCCACATGCTCGCCGGTGAACGCAGCCACCAACGGGCCGAGCAGGGCCGCCAGCGACGCCCTGTCGCGCATCAGGCCGGCATGGTCCTCTTTGTTGCAGGTGAGGATCAGGTCCACGTCGCTGAACGTATCCATCGCGTTCTCCGCGTACGAGCCGGTCGCGGCAATCCCGATCACCCGAGGGTCGTCAGGAAAAAGTGTGACAGCTCGATCCAGGAATTCGCGATGAAGAGGCGGAGTGGATGTGGGATGCATGGCCGGTACGCTCGAACAGGTCGCAAACAGGATATCCGCATGCAGAGTTCGGGCGGACGCAAGACGAGCCGCCCCCTGAATCGGCAAGCGGTGACAATCGCCCGATGGCCCAAGGAAAACGCATTTCATCTGACATCGGGGACGACGCGCTCCAGGCGATCAAGGCGTTCGGTGCCGCCGCGAAACTGGCGCGCACCACCGCTGGCGAAGGCCAGGCCGCCGCAGCCGCGCGTCTGGGCGTTCATGTCCAGACGATCGCGCGGATCGAATCGGGTGAGCCCGGCGTCGCGATCGGGCACGTGTTCGGGATGCTGGCGCTGTATGGTGTCACGACGACGTTGCAGCAACAGCAGCCGCCGGCGGCGGCGGCGCACAGCGAACCCGCCTCCTGAATCGTCGGTCCGGCGGTGCCCATCCGCCCGATGCACGGCGAAAAACCGGGATGCCCCTACGACCCGTGCCCCCTCCCCCGATGCTGGAACAATCGGCCGATCTATGGATGGCCTCGATCTCATCAAAACGTTCCGTGAAGTCGCGTTCCGGCGCAGCTTCTCCCGCGCGGCCCTGTCGCTGGGCATGTCCAAGGCGACGGTCAGCCGCTATGTGGCCGAGTTGGAAGCGCGCAGCGGCGTGCGCCTGCTCAACCGTTCGACCCGCTCCCTGAGCCTCACCGACGCAGGCGAGGTGCTGCTGGAGCGCAGCACCGAGCTGGTCACGATGGCCGAGAACACGCTCAACGACCTGCAGGCGCACGGCGCGCACCCGCGTGGGCGCCTGCGCATGAGCGCGCCGCACGGGCTGATCGCGGGCTGGCTGTCGGATGTGATCGCGGAGTTCATCAAGCTGTACCCCGACGTGTACGTGAGCCTGAATTTCACCAACCACGACATCGACCTGATCGAGGAAGGCATCGACATCCACCTGACGGGCGGGCGCATCGACGACATGAACCTGATCGTGCGCCGGCTGGTGCGCTTCGACATGGTGGTGTGCGCGTCGCCGGGCTACTGGGCACAGCGCGGCATTCCGCAAGTGCCCGAGGACATGGCCCGTCACGACGTGCTGAGCTATTCGCCGATGCCCACCACGCACCTGCCCTTCGAGACCGACGGCCAGCCGCACGACGTGGCGGTGCACAGCCGCATGGAGGCCAACGACGCGGTCGCGCTGATCGAGCTGGCGCTGCGCGGCGTGGGCGTGGCCTACGTTCCCGAGCCGCTGGCGCAGTCGCACCTGGAACGCGGTGCACTCGTGCCGGTGCTGCGCAACCACATGCCGCACGAACACTGGCTGTACGCCGCCTACTCGCAGCGCCGCCACAACAGCGCGGCGATGCGCGCGATGCTCGACTTCCTCGAGAAATCGATGGGCCCGGTGCCCGAGCCCATGCCCGCTGCAGTGCCGGTGACGCTGCCGCCCTGCGCCACCACCGCAGCCGTCGCGGCACGAGACAACCAAACGCTCAACGGAAAGACCCCATGACTGCGCTCCTGATCCGCCCGCCAACGCCCGAAGACTTCGCTGCCTGGAAGCCACTCTGGGACGGCTACAACGCGTTCTACGGTCGCGAGGGCCCCACGGCGCTGCCCGAGGCGATCACGCAGGTCACGTGGCAGCGCTTTTTCGATCCGTACGAGCCGGTGCATGCGCTGGTGGCCGAACGCGACGGGCAGTTGGTGGGGCTGGTGCACTATTTGTTCCACCGCAGCACGAACCGCATCGAGCCCAACTGCTACCTGCAGGATCTGTTCACGCAGTCGTCCGAACGCGGCCAGGGCGTGGGCCGGCAGTTGATCGAGGGCGTGTACGAACAGGTGCGACGCGCTGGCGCACACCGCGTGTACTGGCAGACGCACACGACCAACGCGGCGGGGCGAATGCTCTACGACAAGATGGCGAAGCACGAAGGCTTCATCGTCTACGCGACGATGGTCTGAGGCGCCTCGGCGGATCGACGATCAGTATTTGATGGTGATGCCGGCCTTCACGCCGGTGTTGGTCTTGCCGTCCGAATGCGCACCGGCCGAGAAGGACACGTCGCCCCCCGTCTTGGCGCCCACCGAGTAGGTGGGGCGCTTGCCCGACGTGTCGGTGCCGGCCTCCAGGGCACTGCCGTCCGGGCGCTGCACACCGACCGTGGCGCCATTCGTGCGGGCGGAGGTTTCGGTGGAATTCACGTTCGGCGCGATGTAGGTCGTGCCCTTCTCGTCGCTGTCGACGGGCACCTTCACGGGCTCCGCGATGGCCACCACGGCCGCTGTGCAGGCAGCCACACCCAGGAACGCAAGCATCACTCTGTTCATGGGGACCGATGGTGGGTGCGGCCCGTCGCGCGGGCTGTGGGCGTGGCCTCCCCTGCCACGTAGGACGAGGACGGTGTTTGCGGCGGCGTCAGTGCCACGGCATGTTGAACAGGAAGAACGCCGCCAACACCCACAGCAGCAGCACGAGGTGCGTGAGCTGCAAGCCTTCCTGCCGGATCCAGTAGCCGAACCACAGGCCACCCAGGTGCATGGCGAACAGGAAAGCGGCAAAGCCGCCGAGCCCCAGGTTGAGCCACGGCCGCGCGGCGGGCAGGTCGCCGCCGACGACCAGTGCCGCGCTGCCTGCCCAGAAGGCAAGCGCCGCGCCGAACTGCAGCGCCAGCACCACCCCGAGCGCTACGCGATGCAACGCCGCCGAGTGGATGGCGCGCGTGAGCAAGGGTGTGTCGACGGCGGGGTCGGCGCGCAACGGCGCCATCGACATCGTCCCGCCGACCGCGAATGCCGAGCCCGCGAAGCCGCGCCAGTTGTTGCGCACGGCGATGGAAAGCCACAGCGCCATGCCCAGCGCGTGAAGGGACTGGAACAGCCAGACGGAAGTGGGGAGATTCATCGGAGAGCCTGCGGCGTTAAATATCAAAGATTATTCTTTGATATTTGAAACACCAGCGGGTCTGCTGTCAAAGTCCCTCCAACAAGGTCGAATGCCATGAACACAGCCACCACCCCACCCGGCCCATCACCCGATGCGCTCGAACACCTGCTGGCCGCCGGCCGCGACGGGGCCCTGCTGCGCATGAGCCTCGCGCTGGCGTACCAGCGTCGCGACGACGTGCCCACGGCGCTGATGCATGTAGCGAAGGCGCTCGCCTTCGACCCCGAGTTCACGGCCGCGTGGCGGCTGCAGGGTCTGCTCGCGCTGGCGCTCGGCGACGCCGCGAAGGCCGAGGCCTCGTTTGCGCAGGCGCTGGAAGTAGCCCAGCGGCGCGGGGAGCTTCAGCTGGTGAAGGAGCTCACCGTGCGGCTGCGGCGCCTGCGCACGCCGAAACCGCCCGCAGGCTGAACAACTGCCTCAGCCCATCATCGCCAGCGGATTGAGCCCCGGCTCCCCGACGCGCGAGAGCGTGTTGCGGTCGGTGTGATGGAAGGGCTCGGCCTGCCCCTGGATCTGCATCACCGTGTCCTGGTCGTACGACCAGGTGCCGTCGGCGTTGATCTTCACCGTGATGTTCCATGCCAGCGTGGTGAAGGCGCGTTCGAGGAAGGGGTTCGACACGATGCCGTTCACCAAACTGCCGTGCTCGGCGCTGAGCGTGAACTCCGTGTCGCCGGGGTTGACCTTGCCGCTTGCCATGGCCACCTGTCCGCGCGGAATGGCCAGTGTGAGAAACACGGTGCTGGTGGCCGGCTCCCACAGCCAGTAGCCGACCTGGTCGTGGTACATCTTGGTGAGGCCGGGCTTGTGGATGAAGGTGTGATAGCGCAGACCGTACAGCAGCTGCGGGCCGTTGGTCTGCGCATCGATGGGCTGCAGCTCGTAGTGCTCCACATACACCTGCGTCTTCGGGCCTTCTCTCTTCGGCTTGACGTCGACGCCCTTCATGCCCTCCCAGATGCCCGCCATCGGCCGCAGCGGGCCGAGGTTGGCGAGCGTGTCGGGATCGGCCGGGGGTTCGGTGTAGATGTCTTCGGGTGTGGTCATGGTGTGGGTCGTGGGAGAAAGAAAACGGGGGAAGCTTTCCGGCTTCGATTCTGCTTGAGTGCGGCAGCGGCCCGGTCGTCAGAGCGAGTCCCAGACCTGCACCAGCCCCACCAGGTGCACCGCGCCGTACACGAAGCACACGAGCGAGCTCCACACCCAGAAGGCGTTGAGGCGGCGCCGGTCGAACAGCCACATCGCGATCGCGACCAGCCCGCGCAGCAGGTACACGGCGGTGATCGCGGGCAACACCAGCGCCTGCAGCGGCAGCGGCTGCAAGACGCCGGCGCCCGCGAGCGCGTAGGCGGCCCACACGCCCAGCATGCTGGCGATGACCAGCGTCACGGCCACGGGGTACAGATGGCCGGCCTCTGCGCTCGCAGCCATGCGCTCGCCCGCGCCGAAGAAGCGGTACCAGGCCGGGCCGCCGAAGACGACGCAGACATGCAGCAGCGCGGCGATGGCGCTCAACGCAGCGCCGGCGATCAGGAAGACGTTGGGGGTCACGGAGGTTTTCTCAGGTCAGAGCAGATCGCGCGCGCGAACGGCCTCGCGCACCGGGCCGAACGCACCGAAGCGCACGGGCAGGCCGCTGAAAGCTTCCACGCGCCGCACCCAGTCCGTTGCGCTGGCGACGGGGTGCGTTTCGTACAGGGGCTGGACACCTTCCAGCAGACGGGTCAGCGCGTGCTGGTGGTCGAGGTCGGGCGCGTCGCCGAGGGGCAGCGCTGACAGCGTGCGTCCATCAGCGCCAAGGTAACCGGTGCACCAGCGCAGATCGGCGTGCGCAATCGCATCGAGGTGACTGGCGAGCAACCCGTCGAGCGGCCCGGCGGCGGCGAGCGCGTAGCGCAGCAGCACTGCATCGGGATGGCCGCGGCGGAATACGCCCTGCCAACCTTCATCGACGTTGTGCGGCTCGGCCAGCCGCGCATCGAGCGCGCGGTCGTGCGTGGGCAGCGGCCCGGCGCCGTGCCGCGTGAGGTGGCTGCGCAGCACGCCCAGGTGCTGCACGGGCGCCGAGATGCCCACATCGCGCAGCACCGCTTCGACGGCGGCGGTGGAGACGGTGCTCCAGGTGGTGTGCGGATGAAAGCCGCGCCACTCGTCGAGCAGCACGCCCTGCGCGCCTTCGAACAGCACGGTGCCCGCAAGCGCAAGCCGTGCGCCGATAGCGTCGGCACTCGCGGGCGGCGACTGGCGCAGGCAGGGCTGCACGGCGTCGAGCCAGCGTTGCGCGAGCGAGGCGTCGGCGAGCACGGCCAACTCTTGTGCAGCGCCCGCCGACGAGAAGGCCGCGTTCGCGAACTCGCGATGCAGCGCGAGACGCAGGGCTTCGAGTTTGACCAGCGTGCGTGCGGGGTGAACCAGATCGCCGTAGTGCAACGCCACTTCGGGCACAGCCAGCGCCTGCCGCACCGTCTCGCCAACGCCGACGCCACAGCTGCCATGCGCGCCTGCGCCCCGCGCCCACTCACGCAGGCGGCCGGCGGCCTGATGGAACGGCGTGGTCACGCGGCAACGCGCATCGACGAACAGGCGCGCGAACGCATCGGACACGCCCGCACGCTGCAGCACATCGGCTTCGACGCGCAAGGCGGTCGGGTGCACCACCACCGGGCTGGCGAGCACGGTCGCCATGCCGGCATGGAAGCTGCCCGCGCCGAACTGGGAGAAGGTGTGGTGGCGGCCGTCGGCCAGCACCACGTTGTGGCCAGCCTGCGCGCCGCCGTTGAAGCGCACCACGGTGTGCGCGTCCCAGGCGCCGCACAGGAAATCAGTGAAGCGGCCCTTACCGCAGTCGCCGAAACCCAGGCCGAGCAGCGAGACGTAGCGCGTCGACGCGAACGCAGAGGTCAAGGGCAAGCGGTCAACCGAAGAGCCGCTTCCACCACGAGCTGCGCGCACCGTTGCCCGCGGCCGGCACTGCGCGGCGCGGCGCGGTGGGATCGAGCAATGCTGCGTAGCCGTCGAGGGCGTGCAGCACGCCGCCCACGCGCTCCTTGGTCATGCCGGTGGCGCCCATCACGCGGGCCAGTGCGTCGAGGTTGGGCACGGCCTTCTCGGTGAGCGCCACGATGCCGGCGGCCACGGCGCAGGCGTCGTCGGGCGAGTCCATGCAGATCACGTGATCGCCCAGCAGCTCGCGCCAGCGCGGCTCGCAGCGGCGGCGGCGTTGCGCGTCGGGGATCAGGAAGAACAGGTGCGTGGTCTCGGCGGCGGCAGCGATGACTTCCTCGATAGGGATGTCCTCGTCGAGCTTCTCGCCGATCAGCCCCTCGACCTGGTGGCGCGAGACGGCCGGGTACGGCAGCTCGTCGCCGGTGACGAACAGGTAGCCGCGCTTCTTGCGCTTCACCCAGCAGTCCATGTCGGTGTGCTGCGCCATCACGTAGAAGGCGAGCTCGTAGCTTTCTTCGCCGCTGCCCCCGCCGCCGCCTTCGAGGTAGCTCCAGGTGAGCCACTGATCCATGAGGTTGGCGGTCGATTCGAACTGCCCCACCTGCAACGGCGCCTGGTCGGAGGTGGCGTCGCCGATGGCCATGAACAGCAGCTGGGGGTCGGCCACGCCGCAGTCGGTCAACAGCTTCATGAAGGTGGGCAGCTCACGGCGCGCGAGGGTCTGCGGGATGTCGCCCATCGAGCCCGTGACGTCGAGCGCGAACGCGATGCCCAGCGAGTTCGGATGGTCGGCGTTGTCGCGCGACTCGCGCACCTTGAGCCCCTGCGGGTTCATGAGCACGTGCGTGGCGGTCTGCGTGAAGACCTCGCTGCCGGGCTTGGCGGCGCGGTCGGCAATGAGCGCCGCGTGGGCGGCATGCGAGTAGTTTCCGTAACCCATGGAATGCTCCTTCGTGCGGGAAAAGTGAAGGGATGAGCGCGCCGGCTAGCGAACCGGTGCGGGATCGAAATGAACGAAGCGCGGCGGCCCGAAGGCTTCGCGCGAAGCGGCCGACAGCGCCTGCTCGATGCCCTGCGCGCCCAGGCGCTCGCAGGCCACGGCGTCGTCGCCGCACTCGCGCAGCAAGGCGGCCAGCGGTGCGGGCGTGGCGCTGTCTGACAACAGCGCGCGCACGCTGCGCGCAGAGGCCATCAGGTCGCGCCCGATGGCGCCACCGGACACCTCCTGCCGCGCCTGCGACCAGCCGATGAGCAGCACGCCGTGGTCGCGCGGATGCACAAGCGCATGCGCGGGCGTGAGCGCGCGGTGCGTCCAGCCGGCGCCGTGCACGAAGGCCAGCACCTCGAGCATGCGCCGCCAGAGCCAGACGGCATGGCGCGGGTCGATGCCCTGCGGGCTGTTGGCTTGCTGCACTTCTTGCAGGCTGCCCCAGAAGCCGGTCGGGTGGCGCAGCACGAGCGCTTGCCGCTCGCCGTCGCCGAGGCCTTGTGCCACGCCCAGGCCCAACGGCTGCGGCAGCCGCCGCGTGAAGTAGGCCGCGCCGGCCACCGACAGCGCCTGCAGCGACTGCAACACGGCGGTTTCGCGCGCCAGCACGGCATCGCCTGAACCGTCGCGCGCGAGCTTGATGGTCACGCGCTCAGGCACGGCACCCAGCCGTTCGGCCAGCAGCACCTCGCTGTGCTCGCCATGGCCGAGCGGCGCAAGCACGCGGTAGTGCGCGCCGCGCCATTGCAGCAGCCGGCCGGTGTCCGTGAGCTGCGCTGCGTTGGCACGCCGCCATGCGGCGCGGAAGCTCTCGCGCTCGACGGTTTCCGTGCCGCGCGTGATGGTGGCGCCGCAATAGCCGCAGTTGACGGTGCGCCAGCGCGCCGCGCGCGGCAACGGGGCCGAGCATTGGGGGCAACTCAGTGCAAGCAGCGACAGCATGGCCGCGCCCTCCTTCCTGTACTACCTGTACGTCGTCAGTCCGCTTGCGGCGCGGACGGGTCGGGCGATGCCAGCACGCGGTCGATGCGGCGTCCTTCGAGCGTCACGATCTCGAAGCACCAGCCCGCGCAGTCGATGTGCTCGCCCACGGCCGGCAGGTGGCCCGACACGGCCATCAGCAGGCCGGCGACGGTGTTGTAGCGGCCGCGTTCTTCATCAGGCAGCTCGCGGATGCCCAGGCGCGCGCGCAGCTCCGACACGGGCATGAGGCCGTCGAGTTCCCACACGCCGTCGGCGCGCTGGTGGGCCCAGGCGTCGGCCTGCATGCCGGGTTGCAGCTCGCCGGTGATGGCTTCGAGCAGGTCGCGCGGGGTCATGAGGCCCTGCACCACACCGTACTCGTCGACCACGAACACCAGCCGGCCGGCGCGCGTGCGGAACTGCTCGAGCAGTTCCATGCCGGTGAGCGTCTCGGGCACGAACACGGCCGGTGTGGCTTCCTGGCCCAGCACGCCGGTGTGCGCGGAGCCCAGGCGCAGCAACTGCGCCACGCTGACCACGCCGACGACGTCGTCCAGCGAATTGCGGCACACGGGGTACCACGAATGCACGAGGTTGAGCGCCGCTGCGTCCGCCACCTTCTGCAGCGCCTGCGCCACGGTGTTCGACGCGTCCAGCCATTCGATGTCAGCGCGCGGAATCATGAGCGACGACAGGCGCCTGTCATCGAGGTGAAACACATTGCGCACCATCTGGTGCTCGTGGTGCTCGATCACGCCGGCGTCCACGCCTTCTTCGAGGCTGGCCGAGATTTCCTCTTCAGTGACCGAGCGTGCGGCGTTGGCGTCGATGCGCAGCAGCTTCAGCACGGTGGCGGTGGCGCCGGCCAGCAGCCACACGAAGGGCTTGGCCGCCTTGGCCAGCCCGCGCATGGGACGCGACACGAAGCGCGCCACCGGCTCGGGATACAGCTGGCCAATGCGCTTGGGCACCAGCTCGCCGAAGATGATGGTGAAGAAGGTGATGCAGGTCACCACCACCGCGGTCGACACGATGCTGGCGGTGCCGGTGCCCATGCCGACGCTTTCCATCCACTGCGCCAGCGGTGCCGCGAAGGCGGCTTCGCCCACGATGCCGCTGAGCATGCCGATGGACGTGATGCCGATCTGCACGGTCGAGAGGAATTGCGTGGGCGATTCCATCAACTTCAGCGCAGCCTCCGCCCCGGAGTCCCCCGTTTCGGCCAAGGCCGCGAGGCGTGCGCGGCGGCTGGTGGAAAGGGCCATTTCGGACATTGCGAACACCGCGTTGAGGGTGGTCAGCAAGGCCAGCAGGAAGACATCCATGAACAGGGGGAGAGAATGAGGGAATGTCACTTTACTGTATCGGCGACGTCCAGGGCTGCGACGCCCCCCTCGGCCGGCTGCTCGACAAGATCGATTTCTCCCCCAGCCGCGACACCCTCGTGGTGCTCGGCGACCTGGTCAACCGGGGCCCCGATTCGGCCGCGGTGCTGCGCCGCCTGCAGGGCTACGGCGCCTCGGCGCGCAGCCTGCTGGGCAACCACGACCTGCACCTGCTGGGCGTGGCGCACGGCGTGCGCAAGGGCGGCCGCAAGGACACGGTGGCCGACCTGCTGGCCGCGCCGGACAGCGAGGCGATGCTCGAATGGCTGCGCCACCAGCACATGGCGCTGCACATGCAGGTGGGCGATGGCGACCTGCTCATGGTCCACGCCGGCGTGCTGCCGCAGTGGACAGTGGGCGAGACGCTGGCGCTGGCGTCGGAAGTCGAGTCGGTGCTGCGCGGCCCCGCACTGGGCGACTTCCTGCACGAGATGTACGGCAACACGCCCGACCATTGGGACGACGCGCTCACGGGCCATGCGCGGCTGCGCGTGATCGTCAACGCGCTCACGCGACTGCGCTTTTGCACCGCCGACGGCGTGATGGAGTTCGAGAGCAAGGACGGCGCGATTCCCGCCCCTGAAGGCTACCTGCCGTGGTTCGATGTGCCGGGCCGCAAGACGGCAGCGGCCACCGTCGCCTTCGGCCACTGGTCCACGCTGGGCTGGCTGTCGCGGCCCGACCTGCTCTCGACCGACACGGGTTGCGTCTGGGGCGGCTGCCTGAGCGCGGTGCGCATCGGCGCGACGCTGGATGTGGACGCGCGTGAGCTGATCCAGGTGAAGTGCGAACAGGCGCAGAAGCCCGGCAAAGGGGCCTGACGACCGCGCGTTCCGTTCGCCGCTCGGGCTCAGAACCCGTGCGTCATCAGCGCGTAGACCGTCTGCACGCCGGTCACGTAGTTGCCCATGCGCAGGTTCTCGTTCGCCGCGTGCTGGTTGTTGTCGGCGTTCACCAGCGGAATGATCGCGAAGGGCACCTTCAGCACGCGCACGATTTCCGCCGTCGGCACGGTGCCGCCCATCATGCGGATGCGCACGGGCTCGGGCGTGGTGCCGAAGGTGTCGGTCAGGGCCTTGTAGGCCCATTGCCCGATCGGTGAGTTGATCGGCGAGCCCGCCGCGTCGGCGCCCTCGCTGCGGTAGCTGAAGCTCGCGAGCTTGTCGTAGCGGGCACGATCGTCGTCGGTCGGCGTGCCCTTCACGAGGTGGTAACCCTGCTTGACGATGTGCGCCTCGATGAGCTTGCCGAGGTACGGCGCGTCGGAATCGGGCGTGGTGCGCAGGTCCATCTCGGCCTCGGCCTTGTCGGGAACGATGTTCGCGACCTTGTCGCCCACGGCCGCCGAGGCCATGCCGCGCACGTTGAGCGAGGGGTACTGCATCGCCTCCTGGTAGTTGGCGCCGACCCGGTCGGTGCGCGCGATGCCCAGGCGGCGCTTGAGCGCGGCTTCGTCGTCGGGCACGGCCGCCATGATCTTGCGGTCGGCCTCGCCGATCTTCACGCGGTCGTAGTAGCCGGCCACGGTCACGCGCCCCGTGTCGTCCTTCATCGTGGCCAGCAGGCTGGCCAGCCGCTGGGCCGGGTTGGGAGCGTAGTTGCCGTAGTGCCCGCTGTGCAGCGGCACTTTGGCGCCGTACACGGTCAGCCGCGCATCGGCCGCGCCGCGGTTGCCGAACACCAGCGTGGGCCGGTTGGTCGCGTGCATGGGGCCGTCATGGATCACGATGGCGTCGCTGCGCAACAGCTCGCGGTGCGCCTGCATGACCTGGCTGATGGACGGCGAGCCCTTTTCCTCCTCGCTGTCCAGGATCACCTTCACGTTGACCGCCGGCTGGCCGCCGCCGGCCTTCAGCGCGTCGATGGCCGCCAGCAGCATCATGATCGGGCCCTTGTCGTCCGCCGAGGCCCGGCCGAACACGCGCCATTCGGGGTCGAGCGGGCCGCTGAAGAGCGGGGCCGAATCGATCTCTTCCCACTCGCCCTTGTCCGTCTTGCGCTTGAGCACGGGCGTCCATGGGCTCTTTTGCGCCCACTGCGCGGGAATCACCGGCTGACCGTCCAGGTGCATGTAGAAGAGCACCGTCTTTCGCGCGGGGTCGCTGCCCGGGAACTCGGCGTAGAGCATGGGCTTGCCGCTGTTGGGCAACTGCTTCGTCGTGAAGCCGCGCTTGCGGAAGGCCTGCTCCAGCCAGTCGACGTTCTTGCGGATGTCCTCCGGCACGGTGGCATCGTTGGGCAAGGCCAGCAGTTCGAAGTACTCGCGGTAGGTGCCTTGCGCATGGCGCTCGGCCAGGGCCGACGAGAGTTCGGCCGACTGCGCCAGGCCGTGGCCCAGCAGGAAGGCCGCGGGCACCAGTGCGATCAGGCGGCGGGGAAAGCGAGGGGAAGGGATGGACATGAGTGGGCAGCGCAGAAGAGGCAGGACGAAGAGCGGGGTGCCCGCGGAGCATAAAAAGCGGTCCGCTTTTCAACAATTGCTATTTTCTTGAGCTACCTTTGCGTTTCGCTCAAACCTCACGTCACCTCATCCCATGCCCAGCCGCCGCCTGCAGGAAACCTCGCTGCGCTACTTCCTCGAAGTGGCCCGCACCGGCTCGCTCACCGAGGCGGCCGCGCGGCTGAATGTGAGCATCTCGGCCGTCAGCCGCCAGGTGGCGACGCTGGAAGCCCTGGTGGGCACGCCGCTGTTCGAGCGTCGGCCGCGCGGCATGGTGCCCAGCGCCGCGGGCGAACTGCTGGCGGCGCACGCCCTGCGGGGCGCGCTGGAGGCCGAACGCGTGCTGTCGGACATCCAGGCGCTGCAGGGGCCGCTGAGCGGGCTGGTGCGCATCGCCTGTTCCTCGGGCTTCGCCAACGAGTTCCTGCCGCATGCCATCACGACGTTTCGCGTGCAGTACCCGGGCGTGCGCTTCCGGCTCGATGCCACCGGCCCCACGCAGGTGAGCGATGCCGTGCTGCTCGGCGAGGCGGACATCGGCCTCACCTACAGCCGCGCGGCGGTGCGCGGTATCCGGGTCGAGCATCGCCAGCCGGCGTCGGTGTTCGCGATCATGCGGCCCGACCATGCGCTGGCCAGGTCGCGCAGCGTGACGCTGGCGCAGATGCATCCCTTCCCCATCGCACTCGGCAGCCCCGAGAACACGGTGCGTCAGCTGTTCGACGTGGGCTGCAGCAACCGCGGCCTCGTGTTCGAGCCCGTGCTGGTCAGCAACCGCTTCGAGGCGCTCGCCAACTTCGTGCTGCACGGCGGCGGCCTGGCGATCACGGGAGAGATCACGGTGCGCGACCGCCTGCAGCGCGGCGAACTGCTGGCGGCCGAAATCCGCGAGCCCGGCATGCGCGGGCGCTCGGTCGAGCTGCAGACGCTGGCCGACCGCACGCTGCCGGAGGTGGTGCGCACCTTCCTGGCCTTCCTGCGCGAGCAGCTACCGGCGCCGGAGCCGGCACCGCCATCAGTTGCGGGCAGGCCCTGAAACCGGAAATCGGATCACCCGGCGCTCGGTCGCGCCCGACGGGCGCAGCAGCCCGCGCCGCATGGCCTCATGCACCGCCTGCGTGCGCGAATGGACCGACAGCTTGCGGTAGATGCTCTTGATCTGGCTCGCGACCGTGCTGTCGGAGCGGTGCAGCGCCTCGGCCACGCGCCGGTTGCTCCAGCCCTGGGCCACCAGTTCCAGCACCTTGAGTTCGCGCGGCGAGAGCAGGCCCTCGTCGCCGGGCTCTGCGTGCGCCTTGTCAGGCCCATGCGCCGCCGGTGCCGCTTCCTCGATGTCGCACAGGATCTGCCGCGCCGTGCGCACGGCCGCCCACACATCGCCGCGCTCGACCGCCGCCATCAGGTTGGCCAGTTCCGGCTGGCTGGCCTGGGCAAAGAGCCGCGCCGCGGCATTCGCCGCCACCGACGGGCTCAGCGGCGGCCTGTCGTCCCCTTCCGAAATGGCACGCAGCTCGGCGTTTCCTTTGGACATGTCAATGCTCGCTCGGTCAGTCGGTCAACGCTCGGGGAAAAGGGAAATCCGCGTCCGCAGCGCAGCGAGATGCCGTGCGGGACGCCTCTTGCGAGCGTGAGGGCGCTTCGAAAACCGGCTTGACCGTGCGTCTCAGTTCTTGGGAGAATTTCGCGAAATTCGTGATTTTTTAACGCTTAGTTCGTACTATCTGGCGGGAACGCCCCGCCCTGCCCCTGGCGCCGCTTCGCCTCGCCCATGACCCACAGCGCCGCCGCCGCCGAACGCCCTCTCCATCCCCCGGGCGTGACACACAGCCACTTCAACGTGCATGCGGAACCGGTCGACCGCCAGTTCCTGGCTTGGCGCGCGCGGGTAGGTCATGTGATGGACGCCCTGCCCTCGCGCGACGCGCTCGAGCGCCCCTTCAGCGCCGCGATCGACCGCTACGACGTCGGCGGCCTCGTCTTCACCGAATGCCGCTCCGACACGCTGGTGCTGGAGCGCTCGCTGGCGCGCGTGTCGACCGACAGCGTGCGCGACTTCGTGTTCCATGTGTTCGAGGAAGGCGGCGTGGACGACCTGCGGGTGCGGTCCTCACCACGCAAGGGAGAACCGCCGCCCGCCCCCGTCGGCACGCCCACGATCCTCGCGCTGGACATGAACCAGCCGGTGCGCATGCGGCGCCACGGCTGCCGGGTCCACACCTTCTTCCTGCCCGGCGCGCTGGTGCAGGAAACCTTCCCCGATCCCGAGGCCCTCCACGGGCGCACGCTCGCCTGCACCACACCGCAGGCACGGCTGGCGGCCGGGCATGCAATCTCGCTCGCGCGCCACATCGGCAGCATGTCCCCGGCGACGGCACAGAG
This sequence comes from Acidovorax cavernicola, assembly GCF_003581445.1. Taxonomy (NCBI): domain Bacteria; kingdom Pseudomonadati; phylum Pseudomonadota; class Betaproteobacteria; order Burkholderiales; family Comamonadaceae; genus Acidovorax; species Acidovorax cavernicola. The sequence goes on from NZ_QXMN01000047.1 coordinate 35,202, forward strand.
CGCGGTGCGCACGGGCGCGCAGCTCGTGGTGTCGGCCTTCGGCAAGCAGGCCGGCTTCGAGGGGAGCGCGCGCGCGGCGGCACGCGCGGCCATGTTCGACCAGGTGCGCCGCCATGTGCAGACCCACCTGCACCGCGCCGACCTCACGCCCGAGAGCGTGCTGGCCGCCCTGCAGCTGCCACGCCCCACGCTCTACCGCATGTTCCAGCACGAAGGCGGGTTGGGCAGCTACATCCGCACCCTGCGGCTGCGCCAGGCGGCGAACGACCTGGCGCGCTACCCGCATGTGATGGTGACCGACATCGCCTACAGCGCCGGCTTCGGCAGCGCCTCGGACTTCAGCCGCGCCTTTCGCCGCGCCTACGGCATCGCGCCGCAGGACTTCCGGGCGCAGGCGCTCGAACGACAGGCCTAGGCGGTTGCGCCGAAGCCGGCGTCGAACGTGCCCTTCACGTCGAGCGGCTGCTTGATGAGCCCCACCTGCCGGTAGAAATCCGCCGTGCCCTGCTGGTCGGCGATGACCTGCGCGTCGATGGGAATCCACTGCTGCTGGCGGCGCTCGAACTGCAGCTTCGCCGCCTCGGGCGGAATGCCGATGATGCGGGCGAGCGTGGCCGAGAAGGCATCGACGTTGCGGTACGACCAGCGCTGCGCCTTCACCACGCGCTGCAGAAAGTCCTGCAGCACCGGCCGCTTGGCGGCAATGGCGGCGTCGGTGGCTGCAAGGTAGCTCAGCCCCGGCAGCAGGCCGCGTCCGCTGACCAGCACGCGCGCGTGGCGGCTGACCTCGGCGAGCGCGGTGTAGGGCTCCCAGGTCGCCCACGCATCGACCGAACCCTGCGTGAGCGCAAGCTTGGCGTCGGCCGGCGCGAGGAAGCGCAGGCTCACGTCCTCCGGCTTCAGGCCCGTCGCCGTGATCGCCTTGAGCGTGACGTAGTGGCCGATGGAACCGCGGTTGGTGGCGATGCTCTTGCCCTTGAGTTCGGCAGCGTTCTTCAGCGGCGAATCCGGCCGCACCAGCACCGCCGTGCCGTAGGCGTCCGAGCGGTTCGCACCGATGGCCTTGACGCGCGTGCCGGCCGCGAGCGCGAAGATCAGCGGCGCATCGCCGATCGGACCCGAGTCGACCGCGCCCGCGTTCAGCGCCTCGGCCAGCGGCGCGGCGGCGGGGAACTCCGACCACTGGATGTCGTAGCTCAGCCCTTCGAGTCCGCCCGCCGCTTCGAGCAACGCACGCAGCCCGCCCTTCTGGTCGCCGGCCTTGAGCACCGGGCGGCCCTGCGCGCGAACCAAGGCAGGCAAGGTAACGGCCGTGGCAGCAGCAAGGCCACCGGCAAGCAGCTGGCGGCGCGATCGGTCGAGGTGCGAGGTCATGGTTGGTTCTCCGTGTGAAGCGATGAAAAGGAAATCAATGGATGAAGCCGCCCTTGACGAAGCGCACCGGCTCCGCGTCCATGCGGGCGATGAGCGCGCCCAGGCCATCGAGCGGCAACACGGCGCCTTTCGCCAAGGCAACGGGTGGACGGTCGCTGCGGCACAGCAGGTCGTCGTCTGACCAGCCTGCCTGCCCCGGCTGGCCGCGCACGCGCAGCCAGCCGTCGCGGTCGGCGATGAGCTGCATGCCCGCGAGCTGATCGGTGCCTGCGATGAGCGCCAGCGCTGCCCATGCGGCTGGTGAATCGGCCACGCAATCGGCGGTGACAGCTTCGGGATTCGACGCAGGCGGCAGCAACTGCACCGTCACCAGGCGCGGGTCTTCGCCCGGCGCGACGGTGCCGGCCACGACGCGCACGCGCTGTCCGCGCCAACGTGCGAGCGGCTGCGGGGCCTGCGTGCCGCAACGCACCGCCATGTCGGGCAGACCGACGGGTTGCGGCCAGTGGCCCAGCGCACGCAGGCTCTGGCCTGCGCCCTGCGCCTTCATGTAGTCGATCAGCGCCCAGGCGTCGGCCTCGTCGAGCGCGCCACCGAAGCCGGGCATGTCGGCCATGCCGTGAAGAATCCGCCAGAGCAGGTCGCCATCGGCGCGGCGCCACAGCAGCGGGCCCGTGAGGTTCGGCGGCCACACGGCCAGCGAAGCCGCCAACGGCCCTTCGCCCTTGCCGTCGGCGCCGTGGCAGCTCACGCAGTGCTGCGCGTAGAGCGCGCGCCCTCGTGTGATCGACGTGGCCGTGAAGCCGGTCGGCGACACCTGGAAGCTCGTCGGCGTGGCGGGCACCAGCACGACATTCGCATGGGGCCACGGCGCCACGATCAGCAGCATCGGCACCAGCGCGAGCAGGTACCAGCGTGGGCGACGCCAGACCAGCGCGATCAACAGCAGCAACAGCGCCACGCCGACACACACCAGCGTCCACGCGAGGCTGCGCGCCTGTCCCAGGTCGATCAGCAGGTTCTCGCCCGACAGGCGGTGCGCCCACGGCCACGCCGGCTGACCATGCACATGCCGTGCAAGGCCCAGTGCATCGAGCACACGCAGCAGCTGCAGTTGGGCGCCCTGGAGCAGGCCGATCAGCAGGTTGAGCCAATCGGCCTCGGGCGTTCCGTTCATGTCACCAGGTGGCGTCGAGCCCCAGATGCCGCAGCGCTTCGTGGCGAAGCTCCGCCAACCGCGCATGCCCGCGATGCCGCGGGTACGGCAGGTCGACCACCAGTTCTGCTGCGATGCGCGCCGGCCGGTCGCTCAGCACGATCACGCGGTTGGCGAGGAACAGCGCTTCTTCCACATCGTGCGTCACCAGCAGCGCCGAGAAACCCGCGCGCTGCCACAGGTTGACCAGCTCGCTCTGCATCGCGATGCGCGTGAGCGAATCGAGCTTGCCCAGCGGCTCGTCGAGCACCAACAGCTGCGGGTCGTTGACCAGCGCACGCGCCAGCGCCACGCGCTGCGCCATGCCGCCCGAAAGCTGATGCGGAAAGGCCTTGGCAAAGTCGGTCAGGCCGACGAGCTTCAGCGCCTCGTCGACACGGCCGCGCTGCGCCTTGAGCACGCCGCGCGCCTGCAGACCGAGCGCCACGTTGTCCCACACGCTGCGCCAGGGGTAGAGCGTCGGGTCCTGGAAGACGACGATGCGCGACGGATCGGGCCGCGTGATGGGCGCACCGTCCTGCGTGATGCGCCCGGCCGTGGCGGGCTCCAGCCCGGCCACGAGGCGCAGCAGCGTCGACTTGCCGCAACCGCTCGGCCCCAGCAGCGCGACGAACTCGCCGGGCTTCACCGTGAGGTCGATGTCGTCGAGCACCTGCAGCGGACCCGCCGGCACGTCGAACCAGTGGCTCACGCCCTGGATGTCGATCCGCGCGCCGGCCTGAAGCACACCTGCTTCTGCAATGGCGGTGGCTACCATTTGACGGTTCCCTTCTGCCACGACAGCACGCGGTCGCGCACCTTGAACAGCAGCGTGATCAGGCCCGAGCACAGCAGCGCCATCACGATCAGCGCGGCGTACATGTTCGAGTACGAAGCCCAGCCCTGCGCCCACGAGAGGTAGAAGCCCAGCCCCGCCTTCACACCCATCATCTCGGCCGTCACCAGCACCGAGAACGCGGCGCCGAGCCCCATGAACAGGCCGACGAACACCTGCGGCAACGCCGCGGGAATGGCCACGCGCAGCACCAGAAAGCGCTCGCTCGCGCCCATGGTGCGCGCCACGTCGTAGTAGTTGCGGTTGACGCCCGCCACGCCCGACCACGTCAGCACCGCCACCGGGAAGCCCGTGGCCAGCGCGATCAGGAACACGGCCGCCGCATAACTCGACGGAAAGAAGAAGAACGCCAGCGGCAGCAGCGCCGACGCAGGCACCGGCCCCACGAAGCGCAGCACCGGGTGCACCCAGTAACCCGCGATACGCGACCAGCCGATGGTCACGCCCGTGAGAAAGCCCGCGAGCGCGCCCAGCACGAAGCCGTGGCCGAGCAGCCGCGCCGAATGCGCGAGGCTTTCGCCGAGGCGACGCCAGTCGTCGATGTAGGTCTCGATGAGGCTTTGCGGCGGCGCGAAGAACGGCGTCGGCAGCAGCGCGAGCTTGGCGGTCGCGATCTCCCAGAGCGCGAACAGCACCGGCAGCGCGACCAGCCAAGGCCCGGCCGGCCGCAGCGTGCGCGCCACGCGGCCCGCTCGCGTGCCGAGCAACGCCACCACCAGCAGCACCACACCGATGGCGATGGCAGCAATGCCGAACTCGTCGGTGTAGGCCCAGTCGCTGAAACCCACGGCCTTGTTGGGCCAGTAGACGGTGAGCAGGCCCAAGGCGATCCAGCCCGCGCTTGCGACTGCGCCGGTGCGCCAGAAGCCTTCGGCGCTGCGCGCGAACACAAAGGCCGGTGCGACCTTCTCGATGCCGGGGCGGCGCCAGCTGCCCGTCGCCGGTGGTGCTTCAAGCACCTGATCGATGACGGCGCTCATGCCAGCGGATCGAAAGACACGTGCTCGGCGAAGCGCACCGGGTCGGTGGTTTTCTTGAGCACGCCGACGCCGCGGAAGTCGCGCGCATAGAACTCCACCTCGTCGCGCAGGTTCTTGCCCAGCGGGTGGTGGTTGTGCGTGAGCGTGCCCAGCAGCGCGCGCAGGTCTTCGACCGGCACCTTGGGCGAGTACTTGGCGAAGAGCTTGGCCGACTCGTTCGGGTTCTCGGCCACGTAGTCGGAGGCTTGCGCAATGGCGCGCACCAGCGAGGCGACGGTCGCCTTGTCCTTGCGCACCAGTTCGCCGCGCGCGCCGACGATGCAGCAGACCTTGTCCTTGTACTCGCCCGAGAGGTTGCTCGCGAGCTCGACGAAGGTGCCCTGGTTGCGCTTCTCGATGAGGTAGACGTTCGGGTCGCCGTCGGCAATGGCCTGGATCTCGCCCTTCTTCACCGCGATGTCGAGCAGGTCGGCCGGGTACTGGCGCCAGGTCACGTCGCGGTCGGCGTCGATGCCGTTCTTCGCCAGCAGGATCGAGAAGAAGTTCTTGCCCGGGCTCGCGATGTCCGACACGCCGATGATCTTGCCCTTGAGGCTCGCCAGGCTGGTCGCGCCCGCGGCCTTGGCGCCCACGAGGCGCACGCAGCCGCCGTGCGAGCTGCCGACGATCTTCACGTCGAAGCCCGATTCGAGCGGCTTGAGCCAGCGGTGGATCATGCCCACGGCGGCATCGGCTTTGGCGGTCGCGAGCGATTCGAGCAATTGGTCGGTCGAGCCCGTGTAGTTGACGAGGTCCACCTGCAGCCCGTTGCGCTCGAAGTAGCCACGCTCCTGCGCCACCACCACGGGCGAGAGGCAGAACGCGGCGGCGTTCCAGGCGAAGGTGAGCTTGCGCGCCTGCTGCGAGAAGGCCTGCGAGGCCATGAGGCCGCCCGAGGCGACCACGGCGGCGGCGCCGCCGGTGCGCAGCACGCTGCGGCGGGAAAGGGATGCGTTCATCGGGGAAAGGCTCCGGGGGTTCGTCGTCAAAGCAGGAGTTCGGGTTCGGCCTCGACCAGGCCTTCGTACAGGCTGTCGAAGGAATGGATGGCGCCCTCGGGACCACCGATCTGGCCGTGCGTGTGGCGCGCGGTGGCCTCGTCGATCGGCTGCGGCGTGCCGGCGGCCTCGGCCAGCAACTGCGTGTGGCAGGCGTTGTCCAGCGCGATGTACCACCACGCGGCGGCCTCCACCGTGGGGCCCGCGGTCAGGATGCCGTGGTTCTTGAGGATCGCGCCCTTCTTGTCGCCCAGCGCGCGGGCGATGCGATCGCCCTCGCTGGTGTCGACCACCATGCCGGTGAAGTCGTCGAACAGCGCCACGTCGTCGTGGAACACGCAGCTGTCCTGCGTGAGCGTGTCGAGCTTGCGCCCTAGCGTGGACCAGGCCTTGCCGTAGGTCGAATGTGTGTGGGCGGCGGCCACGATGTTCGGGTTGTGCTCGTGGATCGCCGCATGGATCGCGAAGGCCGCCTTGTTGAGCGGCCGGTCACCGATGACCGTCTCGCCCCTTGCATTGACCAGCAGCAGGTCGGACACCTTGATGCGCGAGAAGTGCACGCCCAGCGGGTTGACCCAGAAGTGATCGGTCAGCTCGGGGTCGCGCGCCGTGATGTGGCCGGCCAGGCCCTGCGCGAAGCCGAAGCGCGCGAACAGACGGAAGGCACCCGCCAGGCGCTCCTGCCGGTGGCGGCGCTCGGCCTGCACGTTGGGGCGCAGCGGGATGGGGTCGAACCAGTGCTTCTGTTGCGGGTTCGGATTGAGCTTCAGCGGCTGAGGAGTGTGGCGGTCGATGGAAAGAACGGCACTCATGGCTCAGGCCGCCTTGCGTTGCGACTGCAGACGCTGTGCGACGAGTTCGCGCGTGCGCGGAATCAGCTCGCGGCCGTAGTCCGTCGCATCCTCCAGCGGATCGAAGCCACGGATCAGGAAGGTGGTCACGCCCAGGTCGTAGTAGTCGAGCAGTGCATCGGCCACCTGTTCGGGCGTGCCGACGAGTGCGGTGCTGTTGGAGCGTCCGCCGATCTCCTGCGCGACCGCCGTCCACAGGCGCTTGTCGAGCCGCGAGCCCTTCTCGGCCGCCGCCAGCAGGCGCTTCGCACCCTCGCTCTGCTGCGGACCGCCGCGGTTGTAGCCCTGCACCACGCGCAGGCGCTTCGTCTCGGCCAGGATGTTCTCGGCGCGCGCCCAGGCGGCGTCTTCGGTCTGCGCCAGGATCGGCCGGAACGACACCGAGAAGCGCACGCTGCGCCCGTGCTTCGCGGCCTCGGCGCGCACGCGCGTCGTGAGTTCGCGCGCCTGGTCGAGCGACTCGCCCCACAGCGCATATACGTCGGCGTACTTGCCCGCGACGGGAATCGCAGCCTCCGACGCACCGCCGAAGTACACGGGCACATGCGGCTTGCCGTTTCGCGTCTGCACCGGCTTCACTTCGGAGAAGGCGTTCTGGAAGCGGTAGTGCGCGCCTTCGTGGTCGAAGGGCTTCTCGCTGGTCCACACCTTGTGGAGCACCTCGAGGTATTCGTCGGTGCGAGCGTAGCGCTGGTCGTGGTCGAGCCAGTCGCCGTCGCGCTTCTGCTCCTCGTCGGAGCCGCCCGAGATGTAGTGCACGCCGAGCCGGCCGCCGCTGAACTGGTCGAGCGAGGCGAACTGCCGCGCCGCGAGCGTGGGCGCCACGAAGCCGGGGCGGTGCGCCAGCATGAAGTGGATGCGCTCGGTCACCGAGGCCGCGTAGGCCACGGTGAGCGTGGCGTCGGGGCTGGTGGAATGGTGCGGCACCAGCACGCGGTCGAAGCCGGCGTTCTCGTGCGCCTGCGCGAAGGCACGCACGTAGTCGCGGTCGATGGCGGGGCCCTTGGCGGCGTGGATCTCAGAGACCTTCTGGCCCTGGATCATGCCGATGAATTCAACGTCGTTCTGGCTCATGGAGGATGTCCTCGTGGGTTCGTGCAGGAGAGATGGCATGGCGGACTCCGGGTCGTGCGATGCGTGCTTTCTTCTTCTGCGTTCAGGAAGAAGCCAGACCGTACCGAGAGAGGCACCGGAAACGAACGCAGAAAAACGAATTTGGATATGCGCGATGCATCCTTCGCGCGCTGGCGGCGGACCTTTACCGTGCAGGCACCATGAGTGCACTCCCCTTGCGCCGCACGTCGGCCGTTCCCGAAACAGACACCCACCCCTCCGTCGACCTCTCCGTCGACCCCGCCGTGCTGGCCCGCCTGTCGGCCCAGTTCGCGTCCACGGCCGCCGACCACGACCGCAGCGGCGCCTTCCCGAAGCAGAACTTCGAAGCGCTGCAGGCGCAAGGCCTGATCGCCCTGGTCGCACCCGCCGCGCACGGCGGCGGTGGCGCCACGCTGGCCACGGCGCGCCGCGTGATCGCGGCGGTGGCGCGCGGCGAGCCCGCCACGGCGTTGATCCTCACCATGACCTACCTGCAGCACCAGGCGCTCGCGCGCCGCGAGAGCCGCTGGCCCGCGCACCTGCGCGAGCGCGTGGCGCGCGATGCGGTGGCGCACGGCGCGCTCATCAACGCGCTGCGCGTGGAGCCCGCGCTGGGCTCGCCGGCGCGCGGCGGCCTGCCCGGCACCGTGGCGCGGCGCACGCCCGAAGGCTGGCGCATCGACGGCCACAAGCTCTACACGACCGGCATCGAGGGCCTGTCGTGGCTTGCGGTCTGGGCGCGCACCGACGAGGTCGCGCCGCGCACCGGCGTGTTCCTGGTGCCGCGCGACGCGCCCGGCATCCGCGTGATCGCGAGCTGGGACCACCTGGGCTTGCGCGCCTCCGGCAGCCACGAGGTGGTGTTCGAGGACGTCGCCATTCCCGCCGACCACGCCGTCGACCTGCGCGCCCCCGCCGACTGGGCGCCCGGCGCCGGCAGCCAGACCGACATCGATGCCCATGCGGCGCAGCAGGCCTGGATGGTCGTGCTGCTGGGCAGCCTCTACGACGCCGTGGCACGCGCCGCGCGCGACTGGCTGGTCGACTTCCTGAACCGGCGCGCGCCCGGCAGCCTCGGCGCGCCACTGGCCAGCCTGCCGCGCGTGCAGGAACAGGTGGGCGAGATCGAAGCCCTGCTGCGCACCAACCGCGTGCTGCTCGACGACGCGGCCGCCGCGGTCGACAGCGGCCATACCCCGCCCGCCACCGACAGCGGCCTGCTCAAGCACACCGTGACCACGCACGCCATCCGCGTGGTCGAGCTGGCGCTGCAGCTGAGCGGCAATCACGGGCTCACACGCCAGAACCCGCTCGAACGCTACTATCGCGACGTGCTGTGCAGCCGCATCCACACCCCGCAGAACGACGCGATTTTGGTCGCGGCGGGCCAGCGTGCGCTGCAGGTGTCGGGAGGTGCGGCATGAGCGCGCTGAAACTTTCTCGCCGCACCTGGCTCGCGCAAGGCGCTGCGTTGTCTCTGGCCGTGGCCAGCCCGCTGCGCACAATGGCGCAGGCCAAAGCGACGCTGGTGCTCGGCGACCAGGCCGGTGGCCTGCGTTCGCTGTTCGAGGCCTCCAAGGCACTCGACGACGCGCCTTTTGCCTACCGCTGGGCCAACTTCCAGGGTGCCGCGCCGCTGTTCGAGGCGCAACGCAGCGCCGCGGTCGACACCGCGATGGCCGGCGACCTGCCGGTGCTCGCGGCGGCCGTCGGCAAGACACCGCTGAAGATCGTTGCCACGCGCGTCGGCAAGCCCGAGTCGCTGGGCATCGTCGTGCAGCCCGACTCGCCGCTGCGCCACGTGGCCGACCTGCGCGGCAAGACGGTGATCGTCTCTTCGGCGCGCGGCAGCATCTCGCAATACCAGCTCTACGGCGCGCTCGAGGAAGCCGGCGTGCGACGCGACGAGGTCACGGTGAAGTTCGTGCTGCCCACCGACGCGGCGGCCGCGTTCGCATCGAAGCAGATCGACGCCTGGGCCATCTTCGACCCCTACTACACGATCGCGCTGCAGCAGGGCGGACGCATCCTGCGCGACGGGCGCGGCATCAACACGGCGCTGGGCTTCATCACCGCCAGCGAGCATTCGCTGGCCGACGCGGCCAAGCGCGAAGCCATCGTGCAGTTCCTCGACCGGCTCGCCCGCGCCGGCGACTGGGCGCTCGCCAACCCCGAGGCCTACGCACAGGCCTACAGCCAGCTCACGCGGCTGCCCATCGCGTCGGCGCGCATCATCACGGCGCGCGCCTCGGTCGCGGGACGGCCGGTGAGCGAGGCGGACATCACCGCGCTGCAGACCGTGGCCGACCGCTCGGCGCGCGACGGTATCCTTCCCACGCGCGTGGACGTGCGCGCGATCACCGATACCCAACTCTGGAAACGCCCTGCATGATTGCTCCGCTGCGCGACTTCGTCGGCGCCTTCGGCCGGCTGCTGGACAGCCACCCCGACGAGCCGCGCATCCTGTCCGAAGGCGGCGCGCTGCTGCGCACGCTGGTGGCGCGCGACGACTGGCTGCCCGACGCCTTCGCGGTGCCGCACCCGACCTACTACCAGCAGTTCCTGCTGCACGCCGACAGCACCGAACGCTTCTCGGTCGTGAGCTTCGTCTGGGGGCCGGGCCAGGCCACGCCGATCCACGACCACACGGTATGGGGCCTCATCGGCATGCTGCGCGGCGCCGAGTACAGCCAGCCCTACGCGCTCGACGCCGAAGGCACCGCGCGGCCCGAGGGCGAACCGGTGCGGCTCGACGCAGGACATGTCGAGGCTGTGTCGCCCACCGTGGGCGACCTGCACCGCGTGCACAACGCGCACGCCGACCAGGTGTCGATCAGCATCCACGTGTACGGCGCCAACATCGGCGCCGTGCGCCGCCACACCTATCCGGCCGAAGGCGGGCGCAAGCCCTTCGTCTCCGGTTACTCCAACACGCTGCTGCCCAATCTCTGGGACCGCTCCGCCGAACTCCGAAACACGACTGCCGCATGACGACTGCCACCACCGCATCCTTTCCCCTCCTGCCCTTCGCCACGCTGCGCGAACGGCTCATCGCACGCGAAGAGACCGCGCTGCTCGATCTGCGCGAGGAAGACCCGTTTGCACAGGAGCACCCGCTGTGGGCTGCCAACCTGCCGCTGTCGCGCATCGAGATCGAAGCGTGGCGACGCATTCCGCGGCGCGACACCTTCATCGTGCTGTACGGCGCGCACGACGGTGTCGATCTCGCACCACTGGCAGCGCGCACCTTCGCCACGCTGGGCTACACGAACGTGCATCTGCTCGATGGCGGGCTTGAGGGTTGGCGCGCGGCGGGCGGCGAGCTGTTCCGCGACGTGAACGTGCCGAGCAAATCCTTCGGCGAACTGGTCGAGCACGAACGCCACACGCCTTCGCTGTCGGCCCCTGAGGTGAAGGCACTCATCGATGACAACGCCGACGTGGTCGTGCTCGACGCGCGCCGCTTCGACGAATACCAGACCATGAGCATCCCCTCGGCCACCAGCGTGCCGGGCGCGGAGCTGGTGCTGCGCGTGCGCGAACTCGCACCCGATCCGGCCACGCGCGTGATCGTCAATTGCGCGGGCCGCACGCGCAGCATCATCGGCACGCAGTCGCTCGTGAACGCAGGCATCCCGAACCCGGTGGCCGCCCTGCGCAACGGCACAATCGGCTGGAAGCTCGCGGGCCAGGTGCTCGACCACGGCGCCGCCCGGCAGGCACCGGCCACGGTGTCGGAAGCCAACCGCGCACAGGCGCAGGCCGACGCGCGCCGCGTGGCCGACGCCGCAGGCGTGCGCCGTATCGCCCTTGACGCACTCGAAACGCTCGAGGCTCCGGGCCGCACGGTGTACCGCTTCGATGTGCGCACACCCGAGGAATACACGGCCGGCCACCTGCCCGGCTTCGCGAGCGCACCCGGCGGGCAGCTCGTGCAGGAAACCGACCACCAGGTGCCGGTGCGCGGCGCACGCATCGTGCTGGCCGACGACGACGGCGTGCGTGCGTCAATGAGCGCGTCATGGCTCGCGCAGATGGGCTGGGAGGTGTACGTGCTCGACACCGTGCCAACGACCACCGCGCACAGCGAAACCGGCACGCCGGCCGCGACCTACCCGCCCGTCGCGGCCACGGTCGCCGAGATCGCGCCCGAAGCGCTGGCCGCGCTGCTGAAGCAGCAACCCGCCACCGCCGTGATCGACGTGACCACGAGCGCCAACTACGTGAAGCGCCACATCCCCGGCGCCTGGTACGCCATCCGCGCGCAGCTGGCACAGGCGATCGACAGCAAGGCCATCTCCTCCGCACCGCGCTACGTGCTGACCTGCGGCAGCAGCCTGCTCGCCCGCTACGCCGCCGCGGACCTGCGCGTCCTGCTCGACGCGCGCGGCCAGCAGGACGTGGAGGTGCAGGTGCTCACAGGCGGCAACACCGCATGGTCTGCCGCCGGGCTGCCGGCAGAAACCGGCGAGACCCGCCTGGCCACGGCCCGCACCGACCGCTACCGTCGTCCCTACGAAGGCACCGACGCCCCCGCCGAGGCCATGCAGGCCTACCTGGACTGGGAGTACGGATTGGTGGCGCAGTTGGGGCGCGACGGCACGCATCACTTTCGCGTGGCCTGAAACACGGGCGACAGGCACAAAAAAGCCGGGCATTGCCCGGCTTTTGCTTTTACTGTCGCGCAACCCCGGTTCAACCCGGCTCGGCCGCCTTGAACAGTGCCGCGACCTTGCGCTTGCTCTTGATGTTGCTCGAGATGCCGCGCGTGGGCGCAGCCTTGGCCGACGCTTCCCAGGCGGGTGCGGCTTCGCGCTCGCCGGATTCGTAGGGCTTGTCGAAGAACGGATCGCGCGGCGCGGCAGGCGCACGGTGCGGGCGACCACCACCGCTCATGCTGCGGCGGCCGTCGCTGTCGCGGCGTTCGCGCGGCTGGTCGAGCACGTCGCGTGCGTCGCCGGCTTCACCTTCCTCGCGCCAGTGGCGGCGTCCGTCGTTGATGCGGCCGCGCGGGCGGTCTTCCTCGAACTCGACGGGTTCGAGCTCGATCTTCTTCTTGATCAGCTTCTCGATGTCGGCCACGAGGCGTGCATCGTTGCCGCCGCTGGCAAAGCTCACGGCCAGGCCCGAGGCGCCGGCACGGCCGGTGCGACCGATGCGGTGCACGTAGTCTTCCGCGTTGAACGGGATGTCGAAGTTGAAGACCGCGGGCACGTCCTTGATGTCCAGGCCGCGGGCGGCCACGTCGGTGCACACCAGCAGGTCGACCTCGCCGGCCTTGAAGGCGGCGAGCGACTTCAGGCGCTCGTCCTGGCTCTTGTCGCCGTGCAGCGCCGAGGTACGCAGACCGTCGCGCTCCAGCGAGCGTGCGAGGCGCGCGCAGCCGAGCTTGCTGTTGACGAACACGAAGGCCTGCGTGATGCCGCGCTGACGCACGATCTGCTTGAGCGCGCGGCGCTTGTCGTCGTCGGACACGCTGTAGAAGTGCTGTTCGACGGTGGAGGCCGTTTCGTTCGGCCGCGCCACTTCGATGGTGACCGGGTTCTGCAGGTAGCTGCCGGCCAGCCGCTTGATCTCGGGCGAGAAGGTGGCCGAGAACAGCAGCGTGGTGCGCTGCTTGGGCAGGTAGCTCAGGATGCGCTGCAGGTCGGGCAGGAAGCCGATGTCGAGCATGCGGTCGGCCTCGTCGAGCACGACGTATTCGACCTGGTTGAGCACCGCGTTCTTGGCTTCGATGTGGTCCAGCAGGCGGCCCGGCGTAGCAACCAGCACTTCGACGCCCTTCTTCAGCTCCAGCGTCTGCGGCTTCATGTCGATGCCGCCGAACACCACCGTGCTGCGCAGGTTGGTGTACTTGGCGTACAGCTTGATCTGCTGTGCGACCTGGTCGGCCAGCTCGCGCGTGGGCAGCAGCACCAGCGCACGCACCGGATGCCGCGCGGGCGACGTGGAGGCGTTTTCGTGCTTGAGCATGCGCTGCAGCAAGGGCAGCGAAAACGCCGCCGTCTTGCCGGTGCCGGTCTGCGCGGCGCCCATCACGTCCTGGCCTGAAAGCACGACCGGAATGGCCTGCGCCTGGATGGGCGTCATGGTCTCGTAGCCCATTTCGGCCACGGCGCGCGCCAGCGGTTCCGCCAGCGATAGATTGGAGAAGGACATTGTCATTGAGCCTTCTATTGTCGCATTGCCGCAAAAAACGGCAGTGACAACGAAACGACAACGTCCGTGAAGCGCGAATTGCTATTTATTCAATAGCAAAAACCCCAATAAACCCGTGACTCTCGGGAGACCGCCTTCAGAGATTGCGCGCGTTGAAGGTGTCGCAGGACTTCATTTCACCCGTCTGGTAGCCCGTGCCGAACCAGCGTTGGCGCTGTGCGCTGGAGCCGTGGGTGAAGCTGTCGGGCACCACCATGCGGCCTGCGGAGCGCTGCAGGGCGTCGTCGCCGATCTTCTGCGCGGCGTTCATGGCGGCCTCGATGTCGCCCGGGTCGAGCCACTTCTTCGATTCCTGCGAATGGTGCGCCCACACGCCGGCGAAGCAGTCGGCCTGCAGTTCGACGCGCACGCTGAGGGCGTTGTTCTGCGACTGGCTCAGGCGTCCGCGCATGCCATCGACCTTGCCCGTGACGCCGAGCTGGTCCTGCACGTGGTGGCCCACCTCGTGCGCGATGACGTAGGCCTGCGCGAATTCGCCCGGCGCGCCGAGCTGATTTTTGAGGGTGTCGTAGAACGCGAGGTCGATGTAGACCTTCTTGTCCCCCGGGCAGTAGAAGGGACCCATGGCCGATTCCCCGGTGCCGCAGGCCGTGGGCGTGGCACCGCGGAACAGCACGAGCCGGGGCGCCTGGTAGTTCCCGCCGGCCTTGCGGAAGAGATCGGTCCAGACCACTTCGGTGTTCTTCAGCACGGTCGAGACGAAAGCAGCTTCCCGGTCGCCTGTGGGCGGCTTGGGCGCGGGGCCCTGCTGCTGTTGCTGCACCTGGACCGGGTCGCCACCGCCGCTGAGCAGGCCCAGCACGGTGAGCGGGTTGATGCCGAAGATCCAGCCGGCGATGAGCGCGACCGCGATGGTGCCGATGCCGATGCTGCGGCCGCCGAAGATCGGCGAGCCGCCGCCGCCGCCGCGTCTGTCCTCGATGTTTTCCGATTCCCGGTTGCCGTCCCAGCGCATAAGAACTCCTTTGCGCCGGCATGCGCGGCGCGTGCAACGGCATATTACGTCGGCGCGGCCGCCTGCGCCGCGGCCGGCACTCAAAATGCCGGCAATCAGGACTAAGCTCCTACAAGCATCCCGGACTTGACCTGTGTACATTCGAGACCATGCACTTCCTCACTGCCTGGCGCGTGGCGCTGCTCCGGATGTTCCTGCATGAACGCGTTCTGGCCGTCGCCGACGTGGTCCCGGTGATCGAGGTGCATGCATGACGCAGCTG
>NZ_QXMN01000140.1:0-2499 GCF_003581445.1 Acidovorax cavernicola
CGCCAAAAGCATCTGACTGCGCCGCCCCAGCCGCAACCAGCTCCGACAGAAGATCGTTCGTCAAAGCATCCAGAGACTCATCTGCAAAGAATCGAGCCCGGATTCGTTCGAAGTACGGCGTACCCAGCAGCCAACCTGCCCACTCCCCCCGCGACACAACCTGCAACTCCAGCAGCTTGAACTTCATCAGCACCTTCACAGCATGACGGGCGTGCTTCGAAGGAGGGCTTTGGAGGCTGATCAATAACGACGCGGATAGAAAAAAAGCCCGACGAGATGAACTCATCGGGCTTCTTGTAGGGTCTTCAAGGCCTCAATTCACTCATTTCAAAGGTCGTGCAACCTCAGGCTGCCAGCCGCTGCTCAATCGCCGCCTTGGTTTGCGGAAGTTCCTTCGGCAGGTGATGAGCCAGTTGCTGGAACAGCTCGGTGTGCAGCTTCAATTCAGCCTGCCAGGCGGCCTTGTCGATGCTCGTGACCGTCGCGAACTGCTCGGCGCTGAAGTCCAGGCCGGTCCAGTTCAGGTCTTCATAGCGCGGGCTCACGCCGGTGATGTGTTCGACACCTTCCGTCGCCTTGCCTTCCACGCGATCGATCATCCACTTCAGCACGCGCATGTTCTCGCCGTAGCCGGGCCAGACGAACTTGCCGTCTGCTCCCTTGCGGAACCAGTTGGTGGTGTAGATCTTCGGCAGTTGGGCGCCCGAGGCTTCCAGCTTCTTGCCGAGGTCGAGCCAGTGCTGGAAGTAGTCGCTCATGTTGTAGCCCATGAACGGGAGCATCGCGAACGGGTCGCGGCGCACCACGCCTTGCTGGCCGGCGGCCGCAGCGGTGGTTTCGGAGCCCATCGTCGCGGCCATGTAGACGCCTTCGACCCAGTTGCGGGCCTCGGTGACCAGCGGCACGGTCGTCGAGCGGCGGCCGCCGAAGATGAAGGCGTCGATCTTCACGCCCTTCGGATCGTCCCAGGCTTCGTCGAGTGCGGGGTTGTTGGTGGCAGCGACGGTGAAGCGCGCGTTCGGGTGTGCCGCCTTGGCGCCGGTTTCCTTGGCGATCTGCGGCGTCCAGTCCTTGCCTTGCCAGTCGATGCAATGCGCGGGCGCGTCGCCCATGCCTTCCCACCAGACGTCGCCGTCGTCGGTCAGCGCCACGTTCGTGAAGATCACGTCGCGGTCCAGGCTGGCCATGCAGTTCGGATTGGTCAGGTCGTTGGTCCCCGGTGCCACGCCGAAGTAGCCGGCTTCGGGGTTGATGGCGCGCAGCGTGCCGTCGGCTTGCGGCTTGATCCAGGCGATGTCGTCACCGATGGTCGTGACCTTCCAGCCGTCGAAGCCCGCCGGCGGGATCAGCATCGCGAAGTTGGTCTTGCCGCAGGCGCTCGGGAAGGCGGCAGCCACGTGGTGCTTCTTGCCTTCGGGGCTGGTCACGCCGAGGATCAGCATGTGTTCGGCCAGCCAGCCTTCGTCGCGGCCCATGTTCGAGGCGATGCGCAGGGCGAAGCACTTCTTGCCCAACAGCGCGTTGCCGCCGTAGCCCGACCCGTAGCTCCAGATTTCGCGGGTCTCGGGGTAGTGAACGATGTACTTGGTCTTGTTGCAAGGCCAGGCCACGTCCTTCTGGCCAGCCTCGAGCGGCGCGCCCACCGTGTGGACGCAAGGCACGAATTCACCGTCGGTGCCCAGCACCTCGTACACGGCCTTGCCCATGCGGGTCATGATGCGCATGTTGACGGCCACGTAAGGGCTGTCGGACAGCTCGATGCCGATGTGCGCGATGGGCGAGCCCAGCGGGCCCATGCTGAACGGCACCACGTACATGGTGCGGCCCTTCATGCAGCCGTCGAACAGGGGCTGCAGCGTCGTGCGCATCTCGGCCGGGGCCATCCAGTTGTTGGTGGGGCCGGCGTTTTCCTTTTCTGCCGAGCAGATGAAGGTGCGGTCTTCGACGCGAGCCACGTCGCTCGGATCGGACATCGCGAGGAACGAGCCCGGGCGCTTGGCGGGGTTCAGTTTCTTGAAGGTGCCGGCGTCGACCAGTTGCTGGCAGAGGCGGTCGTATTCTTCCTTGCTGCCGTCGCACCAGTGGATGGCGTCGGGTTTGCACAGCGCGGCCATGTCGGCCACCCAGGCGATCAGCTTGGCGTTCTTGACGTATGAGGGCGCCTGAATGGTGAGGCCCTTCATCGTGGGTGCGTTCATCGGAAATCTCCTAAGTTGAAAAATCGTCTTTCCGAACGGGGCGCCGCGCCTTGTCAGGCACGGAGGTCCGTTTGAGAAAACGTTTCGCTTCGGGAGATTGCGTCAACGCGGGCCGCACAGCCCGCGGACAAAAGCGCGAAAGCCTGTCAGTCAGGCGAGAAAAACGGCGATGGACGCCAGCAGCAGCATCAGCACGCCGCCAGCCAGCGGGAGCACGAGCGGCATCAGGTGAACGACCGATTCGACGGCGTCATGTTCAGCGGCGGCGGTGTGGCCGTGCTCGACGGGGGTGGGTTGGGAC
>NZ_QXMN01000048.1:0-48844 GCF_003581445.1 Acidovorax cavernicola
GTGGGTTCCCGATCGGCGTGGTGCCGACGCCCAACCCCGGAGGCGGCGGCAACAACGGGGGCGAGGGCGGCCTCGTCGCGTCCTCGACCGTCGCCGGCCAGTGCGCCGCGCCGCGCCCGGGCATCAACCCCGAAACCGGGCGCGCCTACCCCGACAGCACCGGCACCGTCGACAACGAAAAGAGCTGGGTGCGCAGCTGGATCGACGAAACCTACCTTTGGTACAACGAGGTGCCCACCACCCTCAAGGCGTCGGACTACGCCACGCCGGTGGCCTGGTTCAACGTGCTCAAGACGCCGGCCACCACGCCGTCGGGCCGGGCCAAGGACCGCTTCCACTTCACCTACAACACCGAGGTGTACCGCCAGCAGTCGGAAGGCGGCGTGTCGGCGGGCTACGGCATGGAGACGGCGGCCGTGCGCAGTTCGCCGCCGCGCAACATCCGTATCGCGCTCGTCGAGCCGGGCTCGCCGGCCGCTTCGGCTGGCCTGGCGCGCGGGGCCAAGCTGGTCGTGGTCGACGGCGTCGACGTGGTGTCCAGCACCGGGCAGGCCAACGTCGACATCATCAACCGCGCGATCTCGCCGCAGGCCCTCGGCGAGAAGCACACCTTCACCTTCGAAGTGGACGGCACGCGCGGCAGCCCCATCGAACTCACGGCCCAGCGTGTCACGAGCACGCCGGTGCAGAACACGCACACCATCGGGCCGGCCGGCAACCGCGTGGGCTACCTGCTGTTCAACGCCCACATCACGACGGCCGAGGCACAGCTCGTCTCGGCCGTGAACACGCTCAATCAGAACGGTGGCATCCAGGACCTGGTGATCGACATGCGCTACAACGGCGGCGGCCAGCTGCGCATCGCGAGCCAGCTGGCCTACATGGTGGCCGGGCCGGGCCCGACGAACGGGAAGACCTTCGAGCTGCTGACCTTCAACGACAAGAACCCGTACCACCGCACGCTGGCCCAGAACCTCACGCCTTTCGTCACGACCACCCGCGCCGGCCAGCCGCTGCCCACGCTGGGCCTGTCGCGCGTCACGGTGCTGACCGGCCGCGACACCTGCTCAGCCAGCGAGTCGGTCATCAACAGCCTGCGCGGCGTGGGCGTCACGGTCAACCTCGTGGGCGCCACCACCTGCGGCAAGCCCTACGGCTTCATTCCGCAGGACAACTGCGGCACGACCTACTTCGCGGTCAATTTCAAGGGCGTCAACCAGGCCGGCTACGGGGACTACGGCGACGGCTTCGCGCCCGACGCCAGCTGCGTCGTGACCGACGACTTCGACCATCCCCTGGGCGACGCCGCCGAAGGCCGTCTGGCCGCGGCCCTGAGGTTGCGCAGCAGCGGTTCGTGCGCAGTGCCGACCGCGTCCGCCAAGGCCGTGCCCGGCACCCCGGGCCTGGACAAGGCCGTCACGCCGGCGGAAGAAGAGCCCTACCTGCGCCATCGTTCGCCGCTGCGCGAAATCCGGCTGCTCGACCCCGTGCCTGACCCGGCGTGACGACCGCCTGACCCCCGCGCGAGGCCGGCGCCCCGGCCTCGCGGAAAACCCCTAGCCGCACCCCATTGCCACACCCGTGGCACGCCACTTAGAGTTTGGCAAACGTTTGCGCAAAGGTTTGCGCAAACGTTTTCACTCCCTGACTTCCCTCTGAAGACCGGGCTGAAAACCAAACACTTAGGAGAACGAGATGCGCAAATGGACAGCGACGACCTTCTGGCTCGTCGTCGTGGCCGTGCTCACGGCATGCGGCGGTGGCGGAGGCGGCAATGACGGCATCGGCCTGGCGCCCGGGTTCGGGGCGGCGCCGGTGGCGCAGAAGGTCATCATCGACAGCGACTACAACACCATGAGCGACGACGGCCAGCTGGGCGTCATGGCCGCGCAGCTGCAGGCCGAGGGCAAGGTGCAGGTGATGGGCATCAGCGTCGTCTCGGGCAACCAGTGGCTCAAGCAGGGCGTGGCCGACGCGCTGATGTCGGTCGAGCGGCTCGGCGTGGGCCAGCGCATCGGCGTCTACGTGGGGGCCAACTACGCCTTCAACCACGACTACGCGACCATCGAGGCCGAGATGAAGGCCGGCGCGGGCGGTGACGGCTACCTGGGCGCCTGGAGCGGCCCCGAGCCCAAGACCGACGCCGACCTCAAGCCCTCGCCCGACGGCTTTGCCACCCGCACGGTGGTGCAGCGCAAGAGCGCGGTCGACTTCATCGTCGACACCGTCAAGGCGAATCCGAACGAGATCACCATCCTGGCCATCGGCCCGCTCACCAACATCGCGCTGGCCGTGAAGAAGAACCCCGAGATCGTGCCGCTGATCAAGAAGATCATCTACATGGGCGGCGCCGTCGACGTGCCCGGCAACACCACCAAGGCCGCCGAGTTCAACTGGTGGTTCGACCCCGAGGCCGCGCAGTTCGTGGTGCGCCTGCCGATCCCGCAGGTGGTGGTACCGCTGGACGTGACCGACACCGTGTTCCTCACCAAGCCCATCTACGACCGCATCGCGCACCCGGCCAGACCCACGGCCGTGACCGAGGTGTTCCGCAAGCTCAACGGCTACGGCTTCAGCGGCACCAACGGCTTCGAGAACAACCCCGACTACACGCAGAACATTTGGGACACGCTGGTGCTGGCCTACCTGATCGACCCGCGCTACGCCACGCAGACCGTCGAACGTTACGTCGACGTGGTCGCCCGGCCCGGCGCCGCCGACAACGGCCGCTCCATCGGCTACACCTCGCCGCCCGCGGGCGCGCCGTTGCAGAAGATGACGGTGGTGAAGAAGTTCGACAACGCGCGCTTCTTCGAGCTCTACGTCGATCTGCTCACGCGGCCGGTGCCGGTCACGCTGCCGGCGACCAATCCGTAGACAACCGATCGTCAGCCAGCCGAGCGTGCGACCGGGGCGCAGATACTCCGGCTCTCTCGAACAGGAAACACGCATGCTCATCGGCATCGATATCGGAACCTCCGCGGTCAAGATCGTCCTGACCGACCTGCAGCTGCAGGTCGTGGCCACGGTCGACCGGCCGCTCAGCTCGCAGTACCCGCAGCCGCTGTGGTGCGAGCACGACCCCGACCAGTGGTGGGCTGCCGTGTCGGATGGCCTCGACGAACTGGCGCGGGCCCACCCCACGGCGATGGCCGGCGTGCAAGGCATCGGCCTGTCGGGCCAGATGCACTCGCTGGTGCTGCTCGACGAGGCCGACCGTCCCGTGCGCCCCGCCATCCTCTGGAACGACGGCCGCGCCGCCGCCGAGGCCGCCGAACTCATGCAGACCGACATCGCGCTGCGCCGCGCCGTCGGCGTGCAGCCGATGGCGGGTTTCACCGGTCCCAAGCTGCGCTGGCTGCGCACCCACGAGCCCGAGGCCGTGGCGCGCGCCCGTTCGCTGCTGCTGACCAAGGACTACGTGCGCCTGCAGCTGTCGGGCGAGAAAGTCACCGACGTCACCGACGCGGCCGGCACCTGGCTGTTCGACCAGGCGCAGCGCCGCTGGTCGCCGCAGGCGCTGGCCGCCTGCGGTGTCGATCCCGCCTGGCTGCCGCGCGTGGTCGAGTCGTGCGAGCCCTGCGCCACCGTGCGCGATGCGCTGGCCGCGCGCTGGGGCCTTCCGCGCGGCGTGCCGATTGCCGGCGGCGCGGGCGATGCCGCGGCGGGCGGTGTCGGCATCGGCGTGGTCGGGCCGGGCGACGGCTTCGTGTCGCTCGGCACCTCTGCGCAGATCCTGGTGGCTGACACCGCGCACCGCCCCGACCCCGAGCGGCTGGTGCATGCCTTCTGCCACGCGCTGCCGCAGCGCTGGTACCGCATGGCGGCGCTGCTCAACGGCGCGAGCCCGCTCGCGGCGCTGGCGTCGTGCACCGGTGGGGCGTCGGTCGGCGAGCTGCTGGCCGAGGTCGAGGCGGCCTACGCCGGGCCCTCGCGCCTGCTCGCGCTGCCTTACCTGTTCGGCGAGCGCACACCGCACAACAACCCCTTCGCGCGCGGCGCGATCGTGGGCCTGTCGGGCGCCACCACGCGCGCCGACCTCATGCAGGCGGTCTGCGAGGGCATCGCCTTCTCGCTCGCGGACGGCCTGGCAGCGTTGAGCGCCCACACGGCGCGGCCCGAGCGCCTGGCGCTGATCGGCGGCGGCGCGCGCTCCGCGTTCCTGGCGCAGCTGATCGCCTCGGTGCTCGATGTGCCGCTGGTGCTGTACGAATCCGCCGACCGCGGCCCCGCCTTCGGTGCGGCGCGGCTCGCGCGGCTGGCGGTCACGGGCGAAGACCCGGCGGGTGTGGTGGTCGCGCCCGCCGTGCGTCAGGTGCTGGCGCCGGACGCCGCATTGCATGCGGCCTACCAGCCCCGGCTGGAGGCTTTCCGGGCGCTCTATCGCGCGATGGCGCCGGTCTGGGCGTCAGTGGCCTGAGCCGAAGCTAGAAAGCTTCACAGACGCGAAGCACTTCGGAGCCGTAGGCTTCGAGCTTCTTCGTGCCGATCCCGCTGATGCCCTGCAGGTCTTCGAGCGTCGCGGGCGCGCGCTCGGCAATGGCGGCCAGCGTGGCGTCGTGGAAGATCACGTAGGCCGGCAGGTTGTGTTCCTTCGCCACTTCGGCGCGCCAGGCCTTGAGCGCCTCGAAGCGCTTCTTGCCGATCTCGTCCAGCGTGGCGGCTGCCGGCGACGGTGCGCCCTTGGCGACCTTTTCGCGCCGGGGCTTGCGCTCGGCCGGTGACGACACCGACTCGCGCAGCGACACCGTGGTCTCGCCCTTGAGCACCGCGCGCGAGCCCTCGGTGAGCTTCAGTGTGTTGAAGGCCTCGGCATCCACGGCCAGCGCGCCGGTCGCGATCAGCTGGCGCAGCACGCCGCGCAGCGCCACTTCGCTGAACTCCGCGCCGATGCCGAAGGTGCTGACGCGCTCGTGTCCGAACTGCTTGACCTTCTCGGTCGCCTTGCCGCGCAGGATGTCCATGATGTGGCCCGCGCCGAAGCTGATGCCGCTGAGCTGCTGCACGCGGTAGATGGTGCTGAGCAGCTTGCGCGCCGCATCGGTGCCGTCCCACACCTGCGGCGGGTTCAGGCAGTTGTCGCAGTTGCCGCAGGGCGTGCTCTTCTCGCCGAAGTAGCCCAGCAGGCGCACGCGACGGCAGTCGCTGGCCTCGGCCAGGGAGAGCAGTGCGTCGAGCTTGCCGCGCATGACCTGCTTGAACTCCTCGCCAGCGGGGCTCTCGTCGATCATGCGGCGCTGGTTCACCACGTCGTTCAGGCCGTAGGCCATCCAGGCGTCGGCGGGGGCGCCGTCGCGGCCCGCGCGGCCGGTTTCCTGGTAGTAGCCCTCGATGTTCTTGGGCATGTCGACGTGACCGACGAAGCGTACGTCGGGCTTGTCGATGCCCATGCCGAAGGCGATGGTCGCGACCATCACGATGCCTTCCTCGCGCAGGAAGCGGTCCTGGTGCTTCTGGCGCACCGCGGCGTCCAGGCCCGCGTGGTACGGCAGCGCGTTGATGCCGGCGCCCTGCAGCGTGGTCGCGAGATCTTCCACGCGCTTGCGCGACTGGCAATAGACCACGCCCGCATCGCCTTCGTGCTCGCGCTCGATGAAGCGCAGCAGCTGCGTGGTGGCGTCTTTCTTCTCGACGATGGTGTAGCGGATGTTCGGACGGTCGAAGCTGGAGACGAACTGGCGCGCGTCCTCGAGTTGCAGGCGCTCGACGATGTCGGCGCGCGTGAGGTCGTCGGCCGTGGCCGTGAGCGCGATGCGCGGCACGCCCGGGTAGCGCTCGTGCAGCACGGTGAGCGCGCGGTATTCGGGGCGGAAGTCGTGGCCCCACTGGCTCACGCAATGCGCCTCGTCGATGGCGAACAGCGAGAGCTTGCCGCGCTCCTTGAGCGAATCGAGCTGCGAGAGAAAACGCGGCGTGTTCAGCCGCTCGGGCGCCGCGTACAGCAGCGTGATCTCGCCGCGCAGCATGCGGCGCTCGACGTCCTGCGTCTCTTCCCAGTCGAGCGTCGAGTTCAGGAAGGCGGCGCTCACGCCGGCCTCGTGCAGCGCGCCCACCTGGTCGTGCATCAGTGCGATCAGCGGCGACACCACCACCGTCACGCCGCGTCCCGAGCGCCGGCGCGCGATCGCCGGGATCTGGTAGCACAGCGACTTGCCGCCGCCCGTGGGCATCAGCACCAGCGCGTCGCCGCCGCCCACCACGTGCTCCACGATGTCCTGCTGGGCGCCGCGGAACTGCGAATAGCCGAACACGTCGTGAAGGATGTCGGCGGGGGCCGCGCTGCCGTAGCTGCTGCTGCCGTCGTCGGAGGCGTCGAAGGGACTGGGAGCGAGGGAGGACACGGGCAGCGGGTGCGAAGGCGGGGAGGGGAGAAAAAGGGCCGGAGCCGAGGCGGACGCCGATTGTCCCCCAGCGGCCCGGATATGACTGTGGCACGGCGTTTGCAATGGTGAGCGCCGTCCCGGCACCCCTCTTGTCTAGACAGCAAACTGGGGCATTTCTCTCTGAGATGCACCAAAACAGGACTTTCGGGTTATCCTGTATATACAAGTTGGGGCGCTTGGCAACAATGCGAGGCGTGCTGCCCACCTCCTCCGGGCATGTATCGCCGAGTCACCTCTCTCAAGAAATGGAACCAGGAGTCCCCATGGTCAAGGTAGTTGTGAAAGTCGCTTCGCTGCTGGCAGCAGGTGCATGTGCAGCGGGCATGGCCGGAACGGCCGCCGCCCAGGAAACGAAGATTTCGCTGGGCATGTCCGGCTGGACCGGCTTCGCGCCGCTGTCGCTGGCCGACAAGGCCGGCATCTTCAAGAAGAACGGGCTCGACGTGGAGCTGAAGATGATCCCGCAGAAGGACCGCCACCTGGCGCTGGCCTCCGGCGCGATCCAGTGCGCGGCCACCACCGTCGAGACGCACGTGGCCTGGAACGCCAACGGCGTGCCGATCGTGCAGATCTTCCAGATGGACAAGTCCTACGGCGCCGACGGCATCGCGGTGCGCAACGACGTGAAGAGCTTTTCCGACCTCAAGGGCAAGACCATCGGCGTGAGCGCCCCCGGCACCGCGCCGTACTTCGGCCTGGCCTGGATGCTCAGCAAGAACGGCATGAGCCTGAAGGACGTGAAGACCGTCTCGCTCGAGCCGCAGCCCGCCGCCCAGGCCTTCGTGGCCGGCCAGAACGACGCCGCCATGACCTACGAGCCGTACCTGTCGACCGTGCGCGCCAACCCGGCCGCCGGCAAGATCCTGGCCACCACGCTCGACTACCCGATGGTGATGGACACCGTCGGCTGCGCGCCCACCTGGCTCAAGGCCAACCCCAAGGCCGCCGCCGCGCTCACCAAGTCGTACTTCGACGCGCTGGACATGATCAAGGCCGACCCGGCCAAGTCGAACGAGCTCATGGGCGCGGCCGTGAAGCAAAGCGGCGAGCAGTTCGCCAAGTCGTCGGCCTACCTGCGCTGGCAGGACAAGGCTGCCAACCAGAAGTTCTTCGCCGGCGAACTCACGACCTTCATGAAGGAAGCCGCGGCCATCCTTCTGGAAGCCGGCGTGATCCGCAAGGCGCCGGACGACTACGCCGCCACTTTCGACGCCAGCTATGTCAAGTAAGGCCTTGCCCCAGATGCAACCGATGACCGCTTCGGCGCGCGCCGGCTCGCCGCCGCCCGCAGCCCCCGTGCGGCGCCGCGCGTTCGCGCCGCTCGAGCCCATCAGCGCGTCCGCGCGCACGATGCTGGGGCTGGGCTTCTTCGTGCTCTTCGTGGTGGTGTGGGGCATTGCCACGCTGGGCGGCTTCGTGTCGCCCACCTTCCTGGCGAGCCCGATCACCATGGTCAAGGAGGGCTGGCTGCTCTTCACCGAGTACGGCTTCATCGGCGACATCGGCATGACCGTGTGGCGCGTGTTCGGCGGCTTCCTGCTGGCGGCCGTCATCGCGGTGCCGCTGGGCGTGGCCATGGGCACCTGGAAGACGGTCGAGGCCTTCTTCGAGCCCTTCGTGTCGTTCTGCCGCTACCTGCCGGCCTCGGCCTTCATTCCGCTGCTCATTTTGTGGGCGGGCCTGGGCGAGATGCAGAAGCTGCTGGTGATCTTCATCGGCTCGTTCTTCCAGATCGTGCTGATGGTGGCCGTCACCGTGGGCGGCGCGCGACGCGACCTCGTCGAGGCCGCCTACACGCTGGGCGCCAACAGCCGCGGCATCGTGGCGCGGGTGCTCATTCCGGGCGCCGCACCGGGCATCGCCGAAACGCTGCGCCTCGTGCTCGGCTGGGCATGGACTTACGTGATCGTGGCGGAGCTGATCGGCTCCTCCTCGGGCATCGGCCACATGATCACCGACAGCCAGGCGCTCCTGAACACCGGCCAGATCATCTTCGGGATCATCGTGATCGGCGTCATCGGTCTCCTGTCCGACTTCGCTTTCAAGGCGCTCAACCGCCGTCTGTTTGCCTGGGCTGCATTGTGATGAACCAACTTTCCATCCAGGGCGTCTCGCGCGTCTTCACCGGCACCAAGGGCCAGCGCACGCAGGCCCTGCAGCCGATCGACTTCGAGGTGAAGGAGAACGACTTCGTCACCATCCTCGGCCCCTCGGGCTGCGGCAAGTCGACGCTGCTGCGCATCGTGGCGGGGCTCGACTTTCCGACCACCGGCCAGGTGATGCTCGACGGTGAGCGCATCGAAGGCCCCGGCGCCGACCGCGGCGTGGTGTTCCAGAGCTACACGCTGTTCCCGTGGCTCACCGTGGCGCAGAACATCCGCTTCGGCCTGCGCGAGCGCGGCATGAGCGAGGCGCAGCAGAAGGAACGCAGCGAGTTCTTCATCGCCAAGGTCGGCCTGCGCGGTTTCGAGCACCACTTTCCCAAGCAGCTCTCGGGCGGCATGCAGCAGCGCACCGCCATCGCGCGCGCGCTGGCCAACGACCCCAAGATGCTGCTGCTCGACGAGCCCTTCGGCGCGCTCGACAACCAGACCCGCGTGCTCATGCAGGAACTGCTGTTGGGCATCTGGGAATCGGCGCAGAAGACGGTGCTGTTCGTCACGCACGACATCGACGAGGCGATCTTCATGGCCAACCGCGTGGCGGTGTTCAGTGCGCGCCCCGGGCGCATCAAGACCGAGATCGCGGTCGACTTTCCGCATCCGCGCAGCTACACCATCAAGACCTCACCCGAGTTCATGGACATCAAGGCGCGCCTGACCGAAGAAATCCGCGCCGAGTCGATGGCTGCGGCCGAGCACTGAGAAGGTTTGATGAAACGCGACCTGCCGTCCCTCGCGCTCTATGCGCAAGTCAAGGATCACATCTCCCGCAAGATCCAGGACGGCACGTGGCCGCCCGGCCACCGCCTGCCTTCCGAGAACGAGCTGGTCGCGCAGTTCGGCATGGCGCGCATGACCGTGAACCGCGCGCTGCGCGAGCTCATGGAGCAGGGCCGCATCGTGCGCGTGGCCGGCGTCGGCAGCTTCGTGGCCGAGAACAAGCCGCAATCCACCCTGCTGCAGATCGCCAACATCGCCAGCGAAATCCGCCAGCGCGGCCACGACTACCGCTGCGAGATGCTGGTGGTCGAGCGCCTGGCCGCCTCGCCCGACGTGGCCGCCTGGCTCGACCTGCGCGCGGGCGACTCGGTGTTCCACAGCGCCTGCCTGCACCTGGACAACGACACGCCCGTGCAGCTCGAGGAACGCTACGTCAACCCGCAGGTCGTGCCCGACTTTCTCGAGCAGGACTTCGCCGCCGTGCCGCCCAGCGAATACCTCGTGCGCCACGTGCCCTTCGACCAGATCGAACACGTCGTCGATGCCGTGCTGCCCAGCGCCGAACAGGCCGAGCGGCTCGCGATGACGCCCACCGACCCCTGCCTGCTGCTGACGCGCCGCACCTGGATCCGCAACACGCCCGTGACCTGGGTGCGCTGCCTGCATCCGGCCTCGCGCTACAGCCTGGGCAGCCGCTTCAAGTCCGACGGCAACCCGACCTTCGGGTAGCTTTTTTTCGACCCTCAGAGGCCCACGTTTTCTCTCGCAACCACTTGTATAGACAGGTTCACATGCCAAGCAATCACACCGCCACCCCCGAAGCCACCCTGACCCTCACGCCCGGCAAGGTCGACCTTGCGATGCTTCGACGCATCCAGGCCGGCGGCGTGCAACTCGTGCTCGATGCGTCGGTGCGCGACGGCATGCTGAGCGCCGAAGCCGCGGTGCGCCACATCGTCGAGAACGACGAGGTGGTCTACGGCATCAACACCGGCTTCGGCAAGCTCGCAAGCACGCGCATCGGCAACGACCACCTGGCCGAGCTGCAGCGCAACCTCGTGCTGTCGCACAGCGTGGGCACGGGCGAGCCGCTGGCCGCGCCGGTCGTGCGCATGATCCTCGCGACCAAGGCCGTGAGCCTGGCGCGCGGCCACTCGGGCGTGCGGCCTGCGCTGGTCGATGCGCTGCTGGCGCTGTTCAATGCGGGCGTCACGCCGAGCATCCCGTGCAAGGGCTCGGTCGGCGCCTCGGGCGACCTGGCACCGCTCGCGCACATGGCCTGCGTGCTGATCGGCGAAGGCGAAGCGACGCTGGCCGACGGCAAGAAGGTCAGCGGCGCCGACGCCATGCGCAGCATCGGCCTCGAACCCTTCGTGCTCGGCCCCAAGGAAGGCCTGGCGCTGCTCAACGGCACGCAGGTGTCGACCGCGCTCGCGCTGGCCGGCCTGTTCGGCGCCGAAGACGTGTTCGCCGCCGCGCTGATGTCGGGCGCGCTGTCGCTCGAAGCCGTCCAGGGCTCGATCAAGCCCTTCGACGCGCGCATCCACGCCGCGCGCGGCCAGCCGGGCCAGATCGCTGTGGCCGGCGCCGTGCGCACGCTGCTCGACGGCAGCGAGATCGTCCCCTCGCACGCCGACTGCGGCCGCGTGCAGGACCCGTATTCCGTGCGCTGCATCCCGCAGGTGATGGGCGCCTGCCTCGACAACCTGGCCCACGCTTCGCGCGTGCTGGTCATCGAAGCCAACGCCGCATCGGACAACCCGCTCGTGTTCGTCGACACCGGCGAGGTGATCTCGGGCGGCAACTTCCACGCCGAGCCGGTCGCCTTCGCGGCCGACATCATCGCGCTGGCCGTGAGCGAAGTCGGCGCCATCGCCGAGCGCCGCCTCGCGCTGCTGCTGGACAGCGGCCTGTCGGGCCTGCCGCCCTTCCTGGTGCGCGACGGCGGCCTGAACTCCGGCTTCATGATCGCGCAGGTCACGGCCGCCGCGCTCGCGTCGGAAAACAAGTCGCACGCGCACCCCGCCAGCGTCGACAGCCTGCCGACCTCGGCCAACCAGGAAGACCACGTGTCGATGGCCACCTACGCAGGTCGCCGCCTGGGCGACATGGTCAACAACACCGCCGTGGTGGTGGGCATCGAAGCGATGGCCGCCGCACAAGGCATCGAACTCAAGCGCAAGCTGAAGAGTTCGCCGCTGGTCGAGGCGGAGTTCGCCCGCATCCGCCAGAAGGTCGCGTTCCTGGAGACCGACCGCTACCTCGCACCCGACATCGAAGCCATGCGCCAGTGGGCGCTCGCGGCCGACCTGCCGGCCGCGCTGCTCGACATCCTGCCCAGCCGCGCCTGAGCACCCCTTCACCGAATCAACGTCCGAACGACAGACAGGAGCCACACCATGAACGCACCCGACAAGATCGACCTGAACAAGACCACCGGCGCCGATCCGCGCCACGACCCCACGCGCGTAATCCGCGCGCCGCGCGGTACCGAGCTGAACTGCAAGAGCTGGCTCACCGAAGCGCCGTTCCGCATGCTGCAGAACAACCTCGACGCCGAGGTCGCGGAGCGCCCGCAGGACCTCGTGGTCTACGGCGGCATCGGCCGCGCCGCGCGCGACTGGGCCTGCTACGACCAGATCCTCGCGTCGCTGAAGGAACTGGAAGACGACGAGACGCTGCTCATCCAGTCGGGCAAGCCCGTGGGCGTGTTCAAGACGCATGCGGACGCACCGCGCGTGCTGCTCGCCAACTCCAACCTCGTACCGAAGTGGGCCAACTGGGAGCACTTCAACGAGCTCGACCGCCAGGGCCTCTTCATGTACGGCCAGATGACGGCTGGCAGCTGGATCTACATCGGAAGCCAGGGCATCGTGCAGGGCACCTTCGAGACCTTCGTCGAAGCCGGCCGCCAGCACTACAACAACAGCCTCGCGGGCAAGTGGATCCTCACGGCCGGCCTGGGCGGCATGGGCGGCGCGCAGCCGCTGGCGGCCACGCTGGCGGGCGCCGTGTCGCTCAACATCGAGTGCCAGCAGTCGAGCATCGACTTCCGCCTGCGCACGCGCTACGTCGACAAGCAGGCGCGCGACATCGACCATGCCTTCGAACTCATCAAGCAGCACTGCGACGCCAAGGACGCCGTGTCGATCGCGCTGCTGGGCAATGCGGCCGACATCCTTCCTGAACTGGTCAAGCGCGCCAAGGCCGGTGGCCTCAAGCCCGACCTCGTGACCGACCAGACCTCCGCGCACGACCTCATCAACGGCTACCTGCCCTCGGGCTGGAGCGTGGCGCAGTGGCAGGCCGCGCAGAAAGACCCGTCGCAGCACGACGCGCTCAAGACCGCCGCCGCGAAGTCGTGCGCCGTGCACGTGCAGGCCATGCTCGACTTCCAGGCCATGGGCATTCCCACCGTGGACTACGGCAACAACATCCGCCAGGTCGCGTTCGACGAAGGCGTGAAGAACGCCTTCGATTTCCCCGGTTTCGTGCCGGCCTACATCCGCCCGCTGTTCTGCGAAGGCAAGGGCCCGTTCCGCTGGGTGGCGCTGTCGGGCGATCCGGAAGACATCTACAAGACCGACGCCAAGATCAAGGAGCTGTTCCCCGAGAACAAGCACACCCATCGCTGGCTCGACATGGCGCGCGAGCGCATCGCCTTCCAGGGCCTGCCCGCGCGCATCTGCTGGCTCGGCCTGGGCGAGCGCCACATCGCCGGCCTGGCCTTCAACGAGATGGTGAAGAACGGCGAACTGAAGGGCCCGATCGTCATCGGCCGCGACCACCTGGACACCGGCTCGGTCGCCAGCCCCAACCGCGAGACCGAGGCCATGAAGGACGGCACCGACGCCGTCTCCGACTGGCCGCTGCTCAACGCGCTGCTCAACACGGCCGGCGGCGCGACCTGGGTCAGCCTGCACCACGGCGGCGGCGTGGGCATGGGCTACTCGCAGCACTCGGGCGTGGTGATCGTGTGCGACGGCACAGACGCGGCGGCCAAGCGCATCGGGCGCGTGCTCTTCAACGACCCGGCCACCGGCGTGATGCGCCATGCCGACGCGGGCTACGACATCGCGGTCGCCACGGCGAAGAAGCAGGGCCTCAAGCTGCCGATGATCAAGTAACGCGCGGCAGGCGCCGCAGGTGAAGTAAAAAAGCGGGTCACCGACACCCCGAAGAAAAAGGAGACCCGACGATGGCCCTCGATGCTTCCGACCTGCAGCGCCGCGTGCGCGAACGCGTGGACGACGCGCTGGTGGCGCAGTTTCAGCGCGACGGCGCGGTCTGCATACGCCAGCTGCTCACGGCCGACGAACTCGCGCTGCTGCGCGAGGGCATCGAGACCAACCTCGCGGCGCCCAGCCCGCGCGCCAAGGTCGCGAGCCGGCCCGATGATCCGGGCCGCTTCTTCGAGGACTTCTGCAACTGGCAGGAGATCGGCGCCTTCGGCCGCTTCATCACCGAGACGCCGCTCGCGCCCCTGGCGCAGCGGCTCATGGGCTCGCAGACCGTTCGGCTGTACCACGACCACCTGCTCGTGAAGGAGCCCGGCACGCGCCAGCGCACGCCGTGGCACCAGGACCAGCCCTACTACAACATCGAGGGCATGCAGAACATCAGCATGTGGATTCCGGTCGATCCGGTCTCGCGCGGTGCCACGCTCGAATTCGTGGCCGGCTCCCACAAGGGGCCGTGGCTGATGCCGCGCACCTTCATGGACAACCACGCCAAGTGGTTCCCCGAAGGCAGCCTGGACGACCTGCCCGACATCGAGGGCGCGCGCGAGCGCTTTCCCATCGTGGGCTGGGACATCGAGCCCGGCGACTTCGTCTGCTTCCACATGCTCACGCTGCATGCGGCGGCCGGCGTCGAGGGGCCGAACCGGCGCCGCGTGTTCTCGGTGCGATTCCTGGGCGACGACATCCGCCACGCGCCGCGCAGCTGGAAGACCTCGCCCGATTTCCCGGGCCTGGCCGAACGCCTGCCGGCCGGCGCGCCGATGGACGACGCGCTCTTTCCGATGCTCGTGGGCTGAGCTTGGTAAGACGAAGGTAGAAAGAAAAAACGCGTTCATTCCCATCGAGTGGGAATTCGGGCTTGGATGTGGGAACGGCGAGCAAGATACTGCACGCCGCATCCACTCCCGACCGCCCCGCGATTGCCCCCGATGACGACCCCCGTTGACGCTCCTGCCCACAACGACCGCGCGCTGTTCGTGCTGTCGGTGCTGGCGCAAAGCAAGGTGGCGATGACGGCGGCCGAACTGGTGCAGGCCACCGGCCTGTCGCAGAGCACGCTGTACCGGCAGGTCGCCACGCTGCGCCGCTGGGGCTTCGTGATGGAGTCCGAGGGCCGCTACTCGCCGGGGCCCGTGAGCGTGCAACTGGCCAGCGGCTTCGACGGCAACTCCGACCTCGTGATGGCCGCGCGCGCCGACATGCGCGCGCTGGCGCAGCAAAGCCACGAGAGCGTGGCGCTCGTCACCCTCGTGAACGAGCGCGTCGTGTGCCTGGAGATGATCGACAGCGAACAGTCGCTGCGCTGCTCCTTCGACCGCGGCCGCAGCGTGCCTGCGCGCGACGGCGCCAGCGCCAAGTGCCTGCTGGCGCATGCGCCCGACGACACGCGCGACCTGCTGCTCGACGGCCTGGACGAAGCCCCCGAACGCCGCGCCGAGCGCGCCGCCGAACTCGACACCATCCGCGCCGCCGGCCATGCCGTGACGCACGGCGAGGTCGATGCCGGCGTGTGGGGCGCGAGCGCGCCGGTGCTGGCCGCCGGGCGCCGCCTGCGCGGCGCGATCACGCTGATGGCGCCGCTCACGCGCGTCGAAGGCATGGAAGCTGCATTGGTCCACATGACCGTCGTCACGGCGGCCCGCATCTCGCGCGCACTGCAGTAGCCGCGCCGCGTCTTCTTTTCTTTCCTCTTTCTTCTCTCACCTCCACGAAAGCCCTCCCATGAACACCCGTCGCACCCTCGTCGCCGCCGCCCTGTCCGGCCTTGCCTTCCTCGGTTTCGCTGGCGCCGCGCAAGCCCAGGGCGAGCCGCTGCGCGTGGCCACCGACGCCACCTTCCCGCCGATGGAGTTCGTGGAAAACGGCAAGCGCACCGGCTTCGACGTCGAGCTGG
The DNA here is from genome assembly GCF_003581445.1 of Acidovorax cavernicola. Lineage (NCBI taxonomy): Bacteria > Pseudomonadati > Pseudomonadota > Betaproteobacteria > Burkholderiales > Comamonadaceae > Acidovorax > Acidovorax cavernicola. Next base: position 15,401 of record NZ_QXMN01000048.1, read on the forward strand.
TCGAGGCCATCGGCAAGACGCTGGGCCGCAAGATCGAGTGGATCGACATCGACTTCAAGGGCCTCGTGCCGGGCCTGATTTCGAAGCGCTTCGACATGGCCGTGTCGGGCATCTACATCACCGACGAGCGCAAGAAGGTCGTCGACTTCACCGTGCCCTACTACGCGGGCGGCCTCGTGGTCATGGTGAAGGACAACAACACGACCATCAAGAAGCCGGCCGACATCAACGGCAAGAAGGTCAGCGTGCAGGTGGGCACCAAGTCGGTGTCGTACACGAAGGAGAAATTCCCGCAGGTGCAGCTGATGGAAGTCGAGAAGAACCAGGAGATGTTCAACCTCGTGGACATCGGTCGCGCCGACGCCGCCGTCACCGGCAAGCCCGCCGCCTTCCAGTACGTGCGCACGCGTGGCGGCCTGAAGGTGCTCGACGAGCAGATCACCACCGAGGAATACGGCATGGCCATCCGCAAGGACACGCCCGAGCTGACCAAGGCCGTGAACGGTGCGATCGAGAAGCTGAAGGCCGATGGCACCTACGCCGCGATCGTGAAGAAGTGGTTCAGCGCGAACGCCAAGTAAGCGAGCCATGGATCTCGATTTCTCGCCCGTCTGGGAAGGCTGGCCGGCCCTCTTGCGCGGCGCGCTGGTCACGGTGGAGATCACCGCCTGCGCGCTGGCGCTCGGTTGCGTGCTGGGCCTGCTGGTCGGCATCGGCCGGCTGAACCCGAAGCGGCGCTGGATCTACGGCGTGTGCACCGCCTACGTGGCGGCGATTCGCGGCACGCCGCTGCTGGTGCAGCTGTTCATCCTGTTCTTCGGCCTGCCGCACTTCGGCATCCTGCTGCCGGCCTTCCTGTGCGGCGTGCTGGGGCTCGGCGTGTACTCGGGCGCCTACGTGTCCGAGATCGTGCGCGGCGCGATCCAGTCGATCGACAAGGGCCAGACCATGGCGGCGCAGTCGCTGGGCATGACGCCGGCCACCGCGATGCGCGAGATCGTGTTGCCGCAGGCCGTGGTGCGCATGATCCCGCCGCTGGGCAACGAGTTCATCGCGCTCATCAAGAACTCGGCGCTGGTGTCGCTGCTCACCATTCACGACGTGATGCACGAAGGCCAGAAGATCATCAGCGTGTCGTACCGCTCGCTGGAGGTGTACCTGGCGATCGCGGTCGTCTACTTCGTGCTCACGGGCACGATGACGCTGGTGCTGCGCCACTTCGAGCAGAGGCTGCGCCAGGGCGGGTTGATGCGATGAGCGTGCAACGCTTTTCGCGCGCCACCCTGCGCGCCACGCCCTGGAAGAACGGCGGTGGCACCACGCAGGAAATCGCCAGCTGGCCGACCGGTGCGGGGCTCGACAGCTTCGGCTGGCGCGTGAGCATCGCGACCATCGCGTCGCCGGGCCCGTTCTCGGTGTTCCCGGGCGTCGACCGGCAGATCATGCTGCTCGAAGGCGACGGGGTGCGCCTCTTCACGCACGACGGCCGCGTGTCGCACCGGCTCGACGTGCCGCACCAGCCCTTCGCCTTCGCCGGCGACGACCCCATCGACTGCACGCTGCTCGGCAGTGCCTCGAACGACTTCAACGTGATGACGCGCCACGGCCAGTGGCGTGCCGATGTGCAAGTGCTGAACCACGCCACTGACATCGCACCCGCGCCGCACGGCCTGCTGCTGGCATTGCGCGGCGATTGGCGCTTGAATGACGAGGCCTGCGGCGAAGGCGAAGGCCTGTACTGGACCGACGCCGCGCAAGCGTGGCAAGCCGCGCCCCAGGGCGGTGACGCCCGTCTGGTGGCCGTTCGCTTCGTGCCGGCCTGACTGGCGCCAGAACAAGGATGACGATGAACCCCTCGACAAGCGAATTCCCCTCGGCCGATGGCCTGTGGACCGGTCTGCGCCTCGCCCCCGGTGCGGCGCCGGGCGTGGCACTGGCGGCTGACGCAGAAGCGGCCCTTGTGGTTACGCAGGGCACGATCCGCTGGGTCGGCGCGCGCAGCGAGTTGCCCGCCGAGTTCGCGGGGCTGCCGTCGCACGACGGCGGCGGCGCGCTCGTGACGCCGGGGCTCGTCGATTGCCACACGCACCTGGTCTACGGCGGCCAGCGCGCCAACGAGTTCGCGATGCGGCTCGCGGGCGCCACGTACGAAGAAGTGGCGAAGGCCGGCGGCGGCATCGTGTCTTCGGTGCGTGCCACGCGCGAGGCCGACGAGGACACGCTGTTCGCGCAGGCCGCGCCGCGTCTCGAACAACTGCTGGCCGACGGCGTCTGCGCCATCGAGATCAAGTCGGGCTACGGCCTGGCGCTCGAACACGAGCGCAAGCAGCTGCGCGTGGCGCGTCGCCTGGGCGAAGCCTACGGCGTCACCGTGCGCACCACCTTCCTCGGCGCGCATGCGCTGCCGCCCGAGTACGCAGGCCGCAGCGGCGACTACATCGACCTCGTCTGCAACGAGATGCTGCCCGCGCTCGCCGCCGAGGGGCTGGTCGATGCGGTCGATGTGTTCTGCGAACGCATCGCCTTCTCGCTCGAAGAAACCGAACAGGTCTTCCAGGCCGCCAAGGCGCTGGGCCTGCCGGTCAAGCTGCATGCCGAGCAGCTGTCGGACATGGGCGGCGCCGCGCTGGCCGCGCGCTACGGCGCGCTGTCGTGCGACCACATCGAACACCTGTCGGACGAGGGCATCGCCGCCATGCGCCAGTCGGGCACCGTGGCCGTGCTGCTGCCGGGCGCCTACTACACGCTGCGCGACACGCACCTGCCGCCCATCGCCGCGCTGCGCGCCGCGGGCGTGCCGATGGCCGTGTCGACCGATCACAACCCCGGCACCTCGCCCACGCTGAGCCTGCTGCTCATGGTCAACATGGCCTGCACGCTGTTCCGTCTCACGGTGCCCGAGGCGCTGGCCGGCGTCACGCTGCACGCGGCGCGCGCATTGGGCCTGCAGGACACGCACGGCGCGATCGCGCCCGGCATGCCCGCCAACTTCGTGCTCTGGAACCTGAACGACGCGGCCGAGCTGGCCTACTGGTTCGGCCAGCAGCCGGTGCGCACCGTGGTGCGCCAGGGACGCATCGCCATCGGAGCCACTGAATGACACACACGCTTTTCGCGGCCGATGCGCTGCTGCCCCAGGGCTGGGCCCAAAACGTCCTGCTGACGTGGAACGACGCGGGCCAGCTCACGCAGGTACAAGCCGGCGCACAAAGACCCGCCGACACGCAAGCCACTCAGGGCCCGGTGATCCCCGGCATGCCCAACCTGCATTCGCACGCCTTCCAACGCGCCTTCGCGGGCCTCACCGAGCACCGCGCCGAACAGCACGACAGCTTCTGGAGCTGGCGCACGCTGATGTACCGCTTTGCCGCGCGCCTTGGCCCGCAGCACATGGAGGCCATCGCGACCTGGCTCTATGCCGAGATGCTCGAGGCCGGCTACACCAGCGTGTGCGAGTTTCAGTACGTGCACCACGACACCGATGGCCGCCCCTACGCCGACGACGCCGCCTTGAGCCGCGCGCTGCTGCGTGCCGCACAGAACACCGGCATCGGCTTCACGCTGCTGCCGGTGCTCTACCAGACCAGCGGTTTCGGCGACCAGCCGCCCACCGAGGGGCAGCGCCGCTTCATCCGCTCGACCGAGTCGATGTTGCGCCTGCTCGACACGCTCAAGCCCGACTGCGATGCGCAGGGCGCGCGCCTGGGCCTGGCGCCGCATTCGCTGCGCGCCGTGCCGCCCGAGGCGCTGCGTGAAGCGCTGGCCGGCCTCGACGCCATCGACCGCACCGCGCCGGTCCACATCCACATCGCCGAGCAGACCAAGGAGGTCGACGACTGCGTCGAATGGAGCGGCCTGCGCCCGGTCGAATGGCTGCTGGACCACGCGAGCGTCGATGCGCGCTGGTGCCTCGTGCACGCCACGCACATGAACGACGCCGAGTACGAATACGCGGCCAGGAGCGGCGCGGTCGCAGGGCTGTGCCCGACGACCGAGGCGAACCTGGGCGACGGCATCTTCGACTTCGCGAAATGGCGCAGCCATGGCGGCGCCTGGGGCGTGGGCTCCGACAGCCACGCAAGCGTCAACGCGGCCGAGGAACTGCTGATGCTCGAATACAGCCAGCGGCTGGGCAAGCGCCAGCGCAACGTCGGCGCCAGCGCGGCGCAGCCGCATGTGGCCACCGCGCTCACGCTCGAGGCCGTGCAGGGCGGGGCGCAGGCTTCGGCGCGCGCGGTGGGCGGGCTCGTCGCGGGCCAGCAGGCCGACTTCGTGGTGCTCGATGCGGCGCATGTCGCGCTGCAGGGGCTGTCGGCCCCCGACATGCTCTCGGCCCACGTGTTCGCGAGCCACCGCACCTCGGCCATCGATGCGGTCTGGGTGGCGGGCCGCGCGCGCGTCGCCGCCGGCCGCCACGCGCTGCATGACGAGGCCGCCTCGGCATTCGTGGCCGCGCGTACCCGCCTTCTGCAAGACTGAGAATTCACCCCATGGCTCTCTTCACCACCACCGAACCGGCGTTCCGCTTCCGCCAGGGCACGCGCCCGCTGCTGATCTCCATGCCGCACGTCGGCACGCACGTGCCGCCCGCGCTGGCCGCGCGCTTCACCGACGAGGCGCGCCACGTGCCCGACACCGACTGGCATCTCGAACAGCTCTACGACTTCGCCGATGAACTCGGCGCCTCGGTGCTCGTGGCCACGCACTCGCGCTATGTGGTCGACCTGAACCGTCCGCCGGACGGCGCCAGCCTGTACCCGGGCCAGAGCGTCACCGGCCTGTGCCCGGTCGACACCTTCGACGACACGCCGGTCTATGCGAACGCCGCCGAACAGCCGTCCGACGCCGAGATCGCCGAACGCCGCGAAGCCGTCTGGCGGCCCTACCACCAGCAGCTGCAGGCCGAACTCGATCGCCTGAAGGCCGTGCATGGCACTGTTGCCTTGTGGGACGCGCACTCGATCCGCTCGGTGCTGCCGCGCTTCTTCGAAGGCAAGCTGCCTGACCTGAACCTGGGCACCGCCGACGGCAAGAGCTGCGACCCCGCGCTGGCCGCCACGCTGCAGGGCATCGCGACCTCGGCCCCGGGCTACACCGGCGTGCTCAACGGCCGCTTCAAGGGCGGCCACATCACGCGCCAGTACGGCAACCCCGCCGGCGGCGTGCACGCGGTGCAGCTGGAGATGACGCAGTCGAGCTACATGCAGGAAGCACTGCCCTTCGACTACCTGCCCGAGGTGGCCGCGGGCGTGAAGCCGCACGTGCGCCGGATGCTGGAAGCGGTGCTGGCTTTCGTCGAAGGCCAGCGAAAGGGCTGACGGGCATCAGGGCCGGGCCCCGGTTTCTACAATCGGGGGCTATGAAGCCTCTCGTTTACACCCGCGGCCAGGCCCTGCCTGGCATCCTCGCCCAGCGCATTGCCATCCTCGACGGCGCGATGGGCACGATGATCCAGCGCTTCAAGCTCACCGAGGAGCAATACCGCGGCGAGCGCTTCAAGGATTTCGAGCGCGACGTGAAGGGCAACAACGAGCTGCTGTCGCTCACGCGCCCCGACGTCATCACCGACATCCACGAGGCCTACCTCGCGGCCGGTGCCGACCTCATCGAGACCAACACCTTCGGCGCCACCACCATCGCGCAGGAGGACTACAAGATGGCCCATCTGGCGCGCGAGATGAACCTCGAATCGGCCAAGCTGGCGCGCGCGGCTTGCGACAAGTACAGCACGCCCGAAAAGCCGCGCTTCGTGGCCGGCGCCCTCGGCCCGACGCCCAAGACCGCGAGCATCAGCCCCGACGTGAACGACCCCGGCGCGCGCAATGTCGATTTCGAGGCGCTGCGCGCCGCGTACTACGAGCAGACCGAGGCACTGGTCGAAGGCGGCGCCGACGTGATCCTGGTCGAGACGATCTTCGACACGCTCAACGCCAAGGCCGCGCTGTTCGCGGTGGACGAGTACTTCGACAAGAGCGGGCAGCGCCTGCCGCTGATCATCAGCGGCACGGTCACCGACGCCTCGGGCCGCATCCTCAGCGGCCAGACCGTCACCGCCTTCTGGCACAGCGTGCGCCACGCGCAGCCGCTGGCCATCGGCCTGAACTGCGCGCTCGGCGCGACGCTGATGCGCCCCTACATCCAGGAACTGGCGCGCGTGGCGGGCGACACCTACATCAGCTGCTACCCGAACGCCGGCCTGCCCAACCCGATGAGCGACACCGGCTTCGACGAGACGCCCGACGTCACCTCGCGCCTGCTGCACGAGTTCGCGGCCGAGGGGCTGGTGAACATCGTGGGCGGCTGCTGCGGCACCACGCCGGACCACATCGCGGCGATCGGCAAGGCCGTGGCGCCGGCCAAGGGCCGCCTGCTCAACAGCAACGGTTTCTACCAAGAGGCTGCATGAAGCCGGGCGCCGCGCGCGCCTTCGGCTGATTGACGGCTCCACGCCCCGCGCCTACGCTGGGGCGCACAGGAGCCCCTCATGAACGCCACATCCTCCTTCTTGCGTCGCGCCGCCTTGGGCGCGATCGTCGTGTTGCTGCCGCTCGCGGCGGCGGCGCAGCAGGCCTTCACACGCGGCGCGGTCAACCTGCGGGCCGGGCCTTCGGGCGACTACCCGCTGGTGGCGCGGCTCGGGCCGGGGCAGCCGGTCGACGTGGTCGGCTGTACCAGCGGCTACGGCTGGTGCGACGTGGTGCTGCCCGATGGCGGACGCGGCTGGCTCTGGTCGAAGAACCTCGACTACGCCTACCAGCAGCAGCGCGTGCCGCTGGCCACCTACGGCGCCATCATCGGCGTGCCCATCGTGAGCTTCGTGATCGGCAGCTACTGGGCCGACTACTACCGCGACCGTCCCTGGTACGGCGACCGGCGCTGGTGGGGCCAGCGGCCACCGCCACCACCGATCGCGGGCTGGCGTCCGCCGCCGCCCGTGCGCCCGGGCTGGCAGCCTCGGCCCTGGCCGCCGGGGCACGGCGTGCGTCCGCCGCACGGACCCGGTGTCCGTCCGCCCGGCGGACCGGGCTATCGGCCGCCTGTGGACCCCGGCTTCCGTCCACCGCGACCCCAGCCGGGTTTCCGTCCCGGGCCGCCGCCGGGCGTGTCGCATCCCCATCCGGGCGGGGGTCGGCCCGGCGGTGGTGGCGGGCGTCCGCATGGCGGCGGTGGAGGCGGAGGGCACGGCGGCGGAGGTGGGCACGGCCACGGCCGGCCCTGAACGAGCCTACGCGGCCGGCGTCTCGATACCGGCCGCCGCCTGCCGGTCGCGCGCGATCAGATCCACGAAGCGTTGCGCGCCCAGGCCCAGCGGCCGTTCGCGCGACCACACCACGTCGACCCACAGGTCGAGCCCGTTGCTGAGGTTCTCGAACGGGATCTCCACCAGCGCGCCCGCCGCCACGTGCGGCCGCGCAAAGGTGCGCGGCAACCAGCCCCAGCCCAGCCCGGCGGTGATCAGGCTCAGCGCGGCCAGCGCGTTGTCGGTGCGCCAGACATGCCGTGCGAACACGAAGCGTGGGTCGCTGGTGCCCAGGTCGCGCCCGGCGACCACGATCTGGCGGGTGTTGGTCAGGTGCTCCTCGCGCAGGCGCCCGCCGACCGCCGCGCGCAGCACGGGGTGGTCGGGCGCCATCACCGCCACCATGATGTCGCTTCCGACCTCCTGGAAGCCCTCGCGGCCGTCGAGGCTGGGCCGTTCGAACACCAGCGCGAGCTGGGCCCGGCCGCTGTGCAGCAGCGCGAGCGCGTCGGCCTGCGGCGCGGCCAGCACCTCGACCTGCAGCAGCGGGTAATCGTCGGCCAGCGCGGCCAGCGGTCCGCTCCAAGGCGCGGCCAGCAGTTCGGGCGCGATGGCCAGCGTGAGCCGGTCTTCCAGCCCCTGCGTGAGCGCCAGTGCCTGCACCTGCAACTGCCGCAGCTGGGCCGCGAGCAGCCGCGCCTGGGGTTCGAGCGAGCGCGCGGCGGCGGTGGGCTGGGGCTCGCGCCCGCTGCGGTCGAACAGCGACAGCGCCAGCTCGGCCTCCAGGTTGGCGATGGCCATGCTCACGGCCGAGGGCACCTTGTGCAGCGCCCGGGCGGCGGCCGAAAAGGAGCCGTGGTCGATCACGGCCAGGAAGACTTCGACGTTGTCGCTGGAGAAAGCCATGGCACCTCGACTGGTCTGACCTATCAATAAAACTGAAATAAGTTAACTTTTTATATCAGTAAAACACAAATAAAGTCCACCCATCGCAGTCAAACACACAGAGAAAAGTCATGCAGGGCATTCAGCGTCGGATCGTTTACATCTCCCTCTACGAGGGCATCGCCATCGTGGCGGCCAGCGCCGGTCTGGCCCTGATGTCGGATGCGGGGCTCGGCCACTCGGGCCTCCTGGCGGTGGGCGCCTCGGTCATCGCGGTGATCTGGAACCTGACCTTCAACGCCCTGTTCGAGCGCTGGGAGTCGCGCCAGGCGGTGCGCGGGCGCAGCCTGAAGCGCCGCATCGCCCACGCCATCGGCTTCGAGGGCGGCTTGATCGCCTTCCTGGTGCCGATGCTGGCCTGGGGCCTGGGCGTGTCGCTCTGGCAGGCGCTGGTGATGGACCTGGGCCTGGTGGTGTTCTTCCTGGTCTACACCTTCATCTTCAACTGGGCCTTCGATCGCGTGTTCGGCCTGCCGGCCTCGGCGATGGGTGAAGCGCAGCCTGCGTAAGCCTGCGCTTACTTAATCAGTTCACCGCGCCGGCTTGGGTGCGGCGGCCGAGCGCATCGCCAGGGCGCCGCTCAGGCGCAGGCGCTCGCTCTCGTTGAAGAGCGTCTCGCGCAGACGGGCCTGCTCGGATTCGGGCGCGCTCGCGTAGCGGTCGAGCCGCGCGTTCCATTCCTGGGTTTCCTGGTCGAGCGTGGCCAGGCCGCGCGCCACCTCGTAGCCGTAGGCCTCGCTGCGCGCGGCAAAGCGCTCCTGGGGGCTCGCGCCGCGCGCCTGCAGTGCCTCGGTCTGGCGCATCACGTCGAGGTGGGCCACCGCGTCCTTGCGCACTTCGCGCTGCGCGGGCGACAGCCAGGCCTGCTCGCTCTGCGCGAGCGCCGCCGCGCGCTGCTCGGGCGTGAGGCCGGGGTTGGACAGCAGCTCCATCTTCTCGGCCATGAACTGGTCCTGCCGGATCTGGTCGCCGAACAGGCCTTCGATTTCCTCGGGCGCGAAATACTGCCGGCGCACCGCCTCGCGCGCTTCCAGGCTGCGGCGCAGGAAGGCCGGGTCGTTGGCCGCGGGCGGTTGCAGGGTGCGCAGGGCCTCCTGCATGTCGACGTAGCGCTCCAGCAGGCCCAGCGCACGCACGCGCCAGTCTTCGCGCAGGTGCTTGGCAAGCAAGGCCGGCGCGCGGGCCATCAGCGTGGCCTTGCTGTCGGCTTGTGCTTCGGCGAGCACCTGGTCGAAGAGGGCGATCAGGTCGCTGGTGAGCAGGGCATCGGGGGCCGCGGCGGTGGCGGGCGGGCGCGGTGCGGGAGACAACGGAGCGACGGCCGTGGTCGCCGCTGCAGGCGCGGTGGTCCGTGGCGCATCGACCGCACTCGGGCCCAGCGCCAGCCAGCCGGCCCCCACGGCCACCAGCGCGATCGCGCCGAGGGTCACGGCCACGCCGCGCATGCCTGCTTCGCCTCCTCAGAGCCCGGCGCTCTTCAGCCGCGCGGCCTGTTCCCTGAACAGCTCCGGCACCTTCTTTTCGTAGTACGGGAATTGGCTGCCGTAGGTGTTGCCGAAGGCCTGGTTCACCTCGTCCAGGTGGTTCTGGCGGTAGTCGCCCAGGTGGGTGCCCAGGCGCGTGGTGCAGACCGCGAGCAGGCCGTCGTTGGCCTCGCCGAAGAAGAACAGGCCGCCCAGTGTCGACAGTGCCGTGTCGCTCGGGTCGAACAGGTTGAAGCCGGTCGACACGCCCGACCACGAGTAGTAGCGCACGTTGTTGACCACGGCCGCGCCGCTCTTCACGTCGCACGACGAGCCCGCGGCGGGGCGCCCCTGCGGAAACTTGGCGTCGAAGGCCGCGCCGCCCGCCGTGGTCAGTGAGGCCAGCGCGTTCAGCGGCACCTCGGGCAGCTGGCTCGGGTCCTTGCCCGAGAGAAAACCGATCAGCCCCGTCAGCAGGCCGACGGCCTTCACCACCAGGGTCTGGGCGATGCCGCCTTCGGGCAGCTTCGCGAGCAGGTCGGCCACCTTCGAGCCGCCGTTGGCGCCGCCCACCGACGTGACCGAGGCCACCATGTCCGGCGCCACCGCCGCCACGTAGCGCACCGTGGGCGAGCCCTGCGAATGGCCGATCAGGTTGAACTTGAGCGTGGGGTTCTGCTCCATCGCGCGGATGGTCTTGAGCTCCTGCAGCAGCTGCTCGCCGCGGATCTCGGAGGTGTTGGTGCCCGACACCTGCGCCACGTACACCTTGGCGCCCGCGCCGGCCAGCTTGCCGGGGATGTCGTAGAAGTAGTCGACGCCCAGCAGGTTGTCGAAGCCCAGCAGGCCGTGAACCAGCACGATCGGGTAGCGGGTCTTCGCCGTGTCGGAGGTGACGCGGGCCTCGACCCGCGTGGCGGTGTCGCTGGCGGCGGCGTGGGCCGGCGGCGCAAGAACGACGGTGGCCGCGGCGGCCAGGAAACCGCAGCTCAAGGCCACGGCGCGCATCGGGGTGGCTGCATGCTGCAACCGGACATTCCACTTCCTGGCCATCTGGCGCTCTCCCTTACGTTTGGTTAAAAACACGAACGTTCGTTCAGAAACGGTGGGCGCATTCTGTGGACACGGGCGGGAATGAAAACTGGGGTTTTCCCAGGGCGCCATCGAATCGACCTAAAATGCGCGACTTCCCAAGGAGCGTTGCAGCGGTTCGCCACAGAGGCGAATCGTCAGGCTTGGGGCGACAACGACGCTCGCCTGTTCGACTCTTCCGCAGGTGAGGCCATGTCCCAGATTCCCGCATCCGTTTCCGCTCCCGTTGCTCCCCCTCCCATGAAGCTGTCCGGCCTGGAGCCGGTCGCCATCGGCGAAGGGTCGCTGTTCGTCAATATCGGCGAGCGCACCAACGTCACCGGCTCCAAGGCCTTCGCGCGCATGATCCTCAACGGCCAGTTCGAGGACGCCCTGGCCGTCGCGCGCCAGCAGGTGGAAAACGGCGCGCAGGTGATCGACATCAACATGGACGAGGCCATGCTCGACAGCAAGGCCGCCATGGTGCGTTTCCTGAACCTCATTGCCAGCGAGCCCGACATCGCGCGCGTGCCGGTGATGGTCGACAGCTCGAAGTGGGACGTGATCGAAGCCGGCCTGCGCTGCATCCAGGGCAAGGGCATCGTCAACTCCATCTCCATGAAGGAGGGCGTCGACAAGTTCAAGCACGAGGCCAAGCTGGTGAAGCGCTACGGCGCCGCCGCGGTGGTCATGGCCTTCGACGAGAAGGGCCAGGCCGATACCTACGCACGCAAGATCGAGATCTGCGAGCGCGCCTACCGCGTGCTGGTCGACGAGGTGGGCTTTCCGCCCGAAGACATCATCTTCGACCCGAACATCTTCGCCATTGCTACCGGCATCGAGGAGCACGACAACTACGCGGTCGACTTCATCAACGCCGTGCGCTGGATCAAGCAGAACCTGCCGGGCGCGAAGGTCTCGGGCGGCGTGAGCAACGTGAGCTTCAGCTTCCGCGGCAACGACCCGGTGCGCGAAGCCATCCACACCGTGTTCCTGTACCACGCGATCCAGGCGGGCATGGACATGGGCATCGTCAACGCCGGCATGGTCGGCGTGTACGACGACTTGGAGCCGACGCTGCGCGAGCGCGTGGAAGACGTGGTGCTCAACCGCCGTCCCGACGCGGGCGAGCGCCTGGTCGAAGTGGCCGAGACCGCCAAGAGCGGCGCCAAGGACGACAGCAAGAAGCTCGAATGGCGCGGCACGCCGGAGCACCCGGTGCCGGTCAACCAGCGCCTGTCGCATGCCATGGTGCACGGCATCACGGACTTCATCGTGGAAGACACGGAAGAGGCCTACCAGGCCATCCTCGCCACCGGCGGGCGTCCACTGCACGTGATCGAAGGCCCGCTCATGGACGGCATGAACATCGTGGGCGACCTGTTCGGCCAGGGCAAGATGTTCCTGCCGCAGGTGGTGAAGTCGGCGCGCGTGATGAAGTCGGCCGTGGCCCACCTCATTCCCTACATCGAGGAAGAAAAGCGCCAGGACGAGGCCGCGGGCCGCGACGTGCGCACCAAGGGCAAGATCATCATCGCCACCGTGAAGGGCGACGTGCACGACATCGGCAAGAACATCGTCACCGTCGTGCTCCAGTGCAACAACTTCGAAGTGGTGAACATGGGCGTGATGGTCCCGTGCCACGAAATTCTGGCCAAGGCGAAGGTCGAGGGCGCGGACATCGTGGGCCTGTCGGGCCTCATCACGCCCAGCCTCGAAGAGATGCAGTACGTGGCCGGCGAAATGCAGAAGGACGACCACTTCCGCATCAAGAAGATCCCCCTGCTCATCGGCGGCGCCACCACCAGCCGCGTGCACACCGCCGTGAAGATCGCGCCGCACTACGAAGGCCCCGTGGTCTACGTGCCCGACGCCTCGCGCAGCGTGAGCGTGGCGCAGAGCCTGCTGAGCGACCAGGCCACCGCGTACATCGACGAGATCAACGCCGACTACGACAAGGTGCGCGCGCAGCACGCCAACAAGAAGCAGGTGCCGATGTGGCCGCTGACCAAGGCGCGCGCCAACAAGACGCCCGTCGATTTCGCGCGCTTCGTGCCCACGGTGCCCAAGTTCATCGGCCGGCGCGTGTTCAAGAACTTCGACCTCACCGAGCTGGCCAAGTACATCGACTGGGGCCCGTTCTTCCAGACCTGGGACCTGGCCGGCCCGTTCCCCGCGATCCTGAAGGACGAGATCGTCGGCACCGAGGCCGTGCGCGTGTACGCCGACGGCCAGCGCATGCTCAAGCGCCTGATCGAAGGCCGCTGGCTCAGCGCCAGCGGCGTGATCGGCTTCTGGCCCGCCAACACCGTGAATGACGACGACATCGAGCTGTACACCGACGAGTCGCGCAGCGAGGTCGCGCTCACCTGGTACGGCATGCGCCAGCAGACCGAGAAGCAGATGATCGACGGCGTGATGCGCCCGAGCCGCTGCCTGGCCGACTTCGTCGCGCCCAAGGACAGCGGCGTGAAGGACTACGTCGGCATGTTCGCCGTCACGGCCGGCCTGGGCGTGGAGAAGAAAGAGAAGTTCTTCATCGACGACCTCGACGACTACTCGGCCATCATGCTCAAGGCCCTGGCCGACCGGCTGGCCGAGGCCTTCGCCGAGGCCATGCACCACCGCGTGCGCACCGACCTGTGGGGCTACGCGCCCGACGAAGGCCTGAGCAACGACGACATGATTGCCGAGAAGTACCGCGGCATCCGCCCCGCGCCCGGCTATCCGGCCTGCCCCGACCACAGCGTGAAGGGCCCGATGTTCGACCTTCTGAACTGCGCGGACATTGGCATGACCCTGACGGAGAGCCTCGCTATGATGCCCGCCGCCAGCGTGAGCGGCTTCTACCTCGGTCACCCCGATGCGACGTACTTCAACGTCGGCAAGATCGGACACGACCAGTTGCAGGACCAGGCCGCGCGGCGCCATACGAGCGAATCGGAGCTCGAGCGCCTCTTGGCGCCGAACCTTTGAACCTGCCGGTTGGCCGGCCCTCCGGTGTGACCGGCCACGGGAGTTGATATTCAGAAGCTGATCTTTGCCGCCGCGCACTACGCCCAGTTCGCGGTCTTCGTGATGGCCTGCTGGGGCCTCGGTCGCACGGTGCTCGCATGGCTGCGCCCGCCCTCGCGCCGCGATGCCTGGCTCGAAGCGGCCATGGCCGCTGCGCTCGGCGTCGGCCTCTACATCTGTGCGTTCCAGGCGCTGGCCATCTTCGGGCTCTTCCGCCGCGAGGCGACGCTGGGCCTGATCGGCGCGGGCGTCGTGGCCGCCGCGTGGCAGTGGCGCGGCTGGCGCGCCGACGTGCGCGCGCTGCGCGCGGCCGCGCCTGCCGCCGCACCATGGACCCGCTACGAGCGCATCGCCGCCATCGCGCTGGCGCTGGTCGTGTTGCCCGCGCTGGTGGCGCCACTTGCACCGCCGGCCGCCTTCGACGAGCTGATGTACCACCTGCCCTATGCACGGCTGGTGGCGCAGCAGGGCACGCTGGGCATCCACGACTGGCTGCGCTACCCCTGGTTCCCGTACAACTACAACCTGCTGTACGCCGCCGCGCTGCAGGTAGGCGACGACGTGCTGCCGCACTTCCTCAACGGCCTGGCGGGCGCGCTGTCGGTGCTGATGATCTTCCGCCTGGGCATCCTGCACGCCAACCGGCTCACCGCCTGCATCGGCGCGGCCATCTGGCTGGGCATGGGCGACTACGCCAACGCGCTGATCGATATGGGCGTGGCGCTGTTCGTGCTGTCGGCCTTCGTGGCGCTGTGGTGGTGGCGTGAATCCGAGCCGCTGCGCGACGGCACGCGCTGGCTTTCGCTGGCGGCGTTCTGCCTCGGCGTGGCGGCAGGCTCGAAGTACCAGGCGCTGATCTTCCTGCCGCTGGTGGCGGTGTTCGTGGTGCGCCACGAGCGCCGCGTGCTGCGGGCCTGGGCGCCGGCGCTGCTGTGCTTCCTGATCCCGTGCATCTACTGGTACGCACGCAACGCGATCATGACGGGCGATCCCTTCAACCCGATCGGCGCGCGCGTGTTCGGCTTCAGCGAGTGGGTGCCGGCCGACTACGTGCAGCAGGTGGCCGACGTGCGCGACCACGCCGAGATGCCCAACGCGCTGATCTGGTCCGTGTTCCTCGCGCCTTTCAGCGTGCTCTGGAAGCGCTCCGCCGCTGTGCGCGCCGCAGGCTGGTTCTGCCTGTACTCGGTGGCCGTGTGGGTCGTGACCTCGCGCTACCCGCGCTACCTCATGGCCTCGTTCCCGCTGCTCGCGGTGACGGCGGCCGTGGGCTGGCAGGCGCTGTTCAGCGGCATCGCAGCGGGCGTGCGCCGCCTGCGCGGAGCCAAGGCCGCCGCACCCGTGGGTCCACGCAGCGGAGCCGGCATCGGCGACTGGGTCGTGGTGCTGCTGCTGGCCGTGCTGGCTGCCGTCTCGGTCGGCCAGACGGCCACCAAGGTGTCGATGATCTCGCTCACGCCCGAGGCGCGCGAGGCCTTCCTGCGCAAGCACGTGCCGGGCTACGGCGTGATGGACTATGTGCGCCGCAACGTGACCGGCCGCGTCTACCAGATCGCGCTGAACGAGGCGATCTACTACGGCCCCAACCCGATCTGGGGCGACACGCTCGGGCGCTGGCGCTACCGCGACTACCTGCTGCTGTCGCCCGGCGACACCGCGCGCAAGCTGGCCGCCGAGGGCTTCACCACCGTGGTCATGTCGCCCGAGATGGTGAAAGTGCTCAGCGTGCGGCCCGGCTTCGACCAGTACTATGGCCTGCTGCACGAACAAGACGGCAGCCGGGCCTACCGACTCCTTCCGACGACCGCACCATGACCGACGACCGATCTGCCTCCCTGTCCGCCATGCCGCGCATTGCCGCCGTCATTCCCTGCTTCAACGAGGCCCTGGCCATCACCCAGGTGATCGAGGGCTTTCGCGCGGCCCTGCCCGGTGCCGAGATCCACGTCTTCGACAACAACTCCACCGACGACACGGCCGCCGTGGCCCGCGCGGCCGGCGCGATCGTCACGCACGTGGCCGCGCGCGGCAAGGGCAACGTGGTGCGGCGCATGTTCGCCGACGTCGAGGCCGACATCTACGTGATGGTCGACGGCGACGCCACCTACGACACCACCGCCGCGCCGCGCCTCATCGCGCGGCTGGTCGAAGGCAACCTCGACATGGTGGTCGGCAGCCGCGTGGACGACGGCCAGGACGCGCTCACCTACCGCGCCGGCCACCGCTTCGGCAACCGG
Organism: Acidovorax cavernicola; assembly: GCF_003581445.1. NCBI lineage: Bacteria > Pseudomonadati > Pseudomonadota > Betaproteobacteria > Burkholderiales > Comamonadaceae > Acidovorax > Acidovorax cavernicola. The sequence continues at coordinate 31,372 of NZ_QXMN01000048.1, forward strand.
CTGCTCACGGGCACCGTGGCGCAGCTGTTCGGCGGCGGCCTGACCGACATGCTCTCGGGCTACCGCGTGTTCTCGCGCCGCTACGCCAAGTCGTTCCCCGCACTGTCGCAAGGCTTCGAGATCGAGACCGAACTCACCGTGCACGCGCTCGAACTGCGCATGCCCTACGCCGAGGAATCCACGGCCTACAGCACGCGCCCCGAAGGCTCGCACAGCAAGCTCTCGACCTACCGCGACGGCTGGCGCATCCTGAAGACCATCGGCAAGCTGTTCGTGAGCGAACGGCCGCTGCAGTTCTTCTCGATCGTCGCGGCGGTGCTCGCGCTCGGCTCGCTGGCACTGGCCGTGCCGCTGTTCATGACCTACGCGCACACCGGCCTGGTGCCGCGGCTCCCCACGGCGGTGCTCGCCACGGGGGCGATGCTGGCGGCGCTGCTGTCCTTCGTCTGCGGCGTGGTGATGCACACCGTCACGCTCGGTCGGCAGGAGGCCAAGCGGCTGCGCTACCTGGCGCAGCCCTGCGTTCGCGAGAGCCTGCGCGCGCGTTGATGCAGCGATGAAGATCGGGCGCGAGTTTCTGTCGTTCGCCGTGGCCGGCGTGATCGGCTTCGTGGTGGACGTGACGGTGCTCTACCTGCTGGCGCCGCTGCTGGGCTGGTACGGCGCGCGCGTCGTGTCGTTCCTGGCTGCCGCCACCACCACCTGGCTCTACAACCGCCGCTACACCTTCGCGGCGAGCGCGGCCGGTGCCGCCACGGGGCGCTCGGTCTGGCGCGAATACCTGGGATACCTCACGACCATGCTGGTCGGTGCGGTGCTGAACTACAGCGCCTATGTGCTCACCTTGCACTGGGTGGAAGGCCGCTGGGCTGCCGCGCTCGGCGTGGCGCTGGGCAGCATCGCGGGCCTGGGCGCCAACTTTCTCTCGGCGCGCTACTTGGTCTTTCGCTCGCACCGCAACGGCGGCTGACGCCGCCGCCGGACGCGCTCAGGCACGTTCAGTGTGCGCCTGACACCACCACCGGGATCTCGGTCGCCGGCGGGGTGTTGCGGCTGCGGCCGCAGCGCACGAGGCCGTCGATCATCACCATGCCCACGCCCGGGATGTCGCCCAGTTGCACGCTCTCGAGCAGGCCCGGCGCGGGCGAATGCTGGGCGCGGTCCATGAAGACGAAGTCGGCCGCGCGACCCACTTCGATGAGGCCGCAGTTGAGCTTGCGGATCTTCGCGGTGTTGCCGGTGGCGAAGCAGAACACCAGCTCGGCCGGGATGTTCGCGATGGACGACAGCATCGCCACCATGCGCAGGATGCCCAGTGGCTGCACGCCCGAGCCGGCCGGCCCGTCGGTGCCCAGGATCACGCGGTGCGGGCACTTCAGTTCCAGCGCCGCACGGGCCGCCGCGATGGCGACCTTCTCGTTGCCGTTGTGCACGATCTCGATGGCGCGGGAGCTCTTCTCGCACAGCTCGCACACATGCGCCTCGGGCAGCGAGGTGTGGCCGCCGTTGATGTGGCCGATGACGTCGGCGTCGGCCTCCAGCACCACGTCCTTGTCGATCAGGCCCGAACCGGGGATCGACGGGCCGCCCGTGTGGATCGTGCTCTGGATGCCGTACTTGCGCGCCCAGGCCACCATCTCCTTGGCCTCGTAGCCGGCCTTCACCGAGCCCAGGCCGACCTCGCCGAGCAGGCCCACGCCGGCTTCGGCGAGTTCCTTGAAGTCGCTCTCGACCATGCCTTTCTCGATGACCGGCGCGCCCGCCAGCACCTTCACGCCGCCGGGGCGGAAGTTGTCGAAGGCGCGCTGCGCGGTGATGGCCAGCGCCTTCAGGCCGACGATGTCCTTGGGGCGGCCCGGCAGGTGCACTTCGCCCGCGGAAATCATGGTGGTCACGCCGCCGTGCATGGTGGAGTCGATCCAGCCGATCTGGCCCTGGCGCGGGGTCCAGTCGCCGAACACCGGGTGCACGTGGCTGTCGATCAGGCCGGGCGCGACGCAGGTCTTCCTTGCGTCGATGACGGTCTGCGCGCCTTCGAGGTCGCAGTCCTTTTCCTTGCCGACCGCGACGATCAGGCCATCGTTCACGACGAGGGTGTCGGCGTCGAGGATGGGCTTGTCGATGTCGCCCGAGAGCAGCAGCCCTATGTTCTTGATGACGACCTTGCCCGACTTTGCGCCGGCTGCGATTTCTGCCATTTCGTGTTGTCCTCGTCGTGGGGTGGGGAAGATGTGTTGTCGCTCGCCTCGTCCGCGCGCACGGTGCGCAGCACGGTCTCGATCACGAAGTCTTCCCAGTGCGCGACCGCTTCCGGCGATTCCATCGGCTCGCCGAGGAAGGCGGTGAGCGTGTGCCGGTTCGAGGTGTAGAAATAGCCGGTGGACGCGATCAGCAGGTAGATGTCGCGCGCCACGAGGTCGGTGCGGAACAGGCCCTGGGCCGCGCCGCTGGCAAGAATTTCGGAAATGATGGCCACCGCCCGCGACGAGTACTCACGCGCCCGCAGCGACTTCGAGATGTGCCGGCCCTTGTGCAGGTTCTCGGTGTTCAGCAGCGTGACGAACTCGGGGTTGCGGCGGTAGTAGCCCAGCACGAAGCGGATGACTTCGGTGAGTGCCTCCACGGGCCGCGAGGCGTCGAGTGCGATGGCGGCCTCGGCGTCGTCCATGCGCTGGTAGATGCCCTCGAGCACCGCGATGAACAGGCCCTCTTTGCTGCCGAAGTAGTAGTAGATCATCCGGTCGTACGACTTGGCGGCCTTGGAGATCTTCTCCACGCTGCCGCCGTCGTAGCCGTACTTGGCGAACACCTTGGTCGCCGCCTTGAGGATGCTGTCGCGCGTGGCCTGGGCCGCGGCCTCGCGAACGCCGGTGCGGCGCTGGGGCTTGGCTGCGGTGCGGCTGTCGGCCATCGTGCGCGCGGCGTCCTGCTTACTTCTCGGCGAAGGCGCGCTCGACGACGAAGTCGCCCGGCGTCGAGGTGTTGCCTTCCTTGAAGCCGCGCTTTTCCAGGATGTGCTTCAGGTCGACCAGCAGGCCGGGGCTGCCGCAGAGCATGACGCGGTCTTCCTCGACGTTGATCGGCGGCAGGCCGAGGTCGTCGGTGAGCTTGTTGCTCTCGATCAGGTCGGTGACGCGGCCCTGGTTACGGAACTCCTCGCGCGTGACCGTGGGGTAGTACAGCAGCTGCTTCTCGATCATCTCGCCCAGGATCTCGTGCTTGGGCAGGTGGTCGAGCACGAGGTCGTGGTAGGCCAGCTCGTCGACCTGGCGCACGCCGTGCACCAGGATGACCTTCTCGAACTTCTCGTAGGTCTCGGGGTCGCGGATGATGCTCATGAACGGTGCCAGGCCGGTGCCCGTGCCGACCAGGTACAGGCGCTTGGCCGGCAGCGTGTAGTCGATGAGCAGCGTGCCCGTGGGCTTGCGGCCCACGATGATGGTGTCGCCCACCTGGATGTGCTGCAGCTTCGAGGTGAGGGGGCCGTCTTCCACCTTGATGCTCAGAAACTCGAGGTGCTCCTCGTAGTTCGCGCTCACGATGCTGTAGGCGCGCAGCAGGGGCTTGTTGTTGACCTTCAGGCCGATCATCGTGAAATGACCGTTCGAGAAGCGCAGCGCCGGATCGCGCGTGGTGGTGAAGGTGAACAGGCGGTCGGTCCAGTGGTGGACGCTCAGGACGCGTTCTTCGCTGAATGCACTCATACGGAACTCAGTTGGTTGGAAACAGTGGAATACGGAGCCGGGATGCTCGCCAGCAGCGTGGCGGCGGTCAACCGGCTACAGCCCCCCGATTGTCGTCGGTCGGCAAAAACCCCGAGAGAAAACACCATTGCAAGCATCGGGCCCGTTTGCTACATTGATCTTTGATGTAGTGAATGCAACATGAAAGTGTAGGGGATGCTACACAAACGAAAGCCGGCGCACAAGCACCTGTACGGCACGTTTGTTGCAAACCCCGCAGGGCCTCCCGCCTTTGCGCCGGCACGAAACAACGCACCGCACACAACGAGAAACGCCCCGATGACAGAACACACCAAGACAGATGGCCTGCCCGGCATCGACCTGCCGCTGGTCGCCGAAGCGGGCGCCGCCGGCTTCGGCAAGGCGCCGCTGCGCAACGAGAAGATGAGCAGCGCCAAGGTCGAGTGCAACGCCTGCCCGGTGCTGTGCCAGATCTCCGACGGCCGCACCGGCGCGTGCGACCGCTACGCCAACCGCCAGGGCGTACTGGTGCGCGTCGACCCCGTGGTGCTGCTGCGCCGCACGCTGGCCAGCGAACAGCCGGCGCTCGTGCCCTTCGACCGCCCCGGCGCCGAAGCGACCGAAGCCGATGCAGCGCCCGACTGGAACGGCGACCTGCTGCACGCCGACGAGGTCTTCGTCACCGGCGTGGGCTCGTCCACCACGTACCCCGACTACAAGCCCGCGCCTTTCATCGTGGCCTCGAAAGCCCAGGGCGTCGACATGGTCACTGTCGTCACCGAGGGCATCTTCAGCTACTGCAGCTTCAAGGTGAAGATCGACACCGACCGCTTCCTGGGCGCCGAGCAGGCCAACGTGCGCTACAGGGGCGAGGTCGTGGGCCATGTCACCACGGCCGAGTACGGCTCGCAGATGCTGTCGCTGGGCGGCGTGCACCACCTCACCGGCGGCAGCAAGAAGGAAGGCCGCATGACGGCCGAGCTGATGCAGCTGCTGGGCAACAAGCAGGCCGTCGAATGCACCATCGACGGCGGCGCCAGCCTCGTCATCCAGGCCGGCAAGGCGCCCATCGTCAACGGCGTGGAAGAACAGCGCATGCGCGTGGGCTGCGGCTCGGCGGCGGTGGGCATCTTCGCGCGCCAGTTCGCCGGCGTGGCCGACGAGGTGGTGGTGGTCGACGACCACATCACCGGCGTGCTCACCGAGCACCAAGCCGGCCGCTGCCTCGACATGGCGCCCTCGGGCATCCAGATGCTGGGCCGCAAGTCCACGCCGGGGCGCTACTTCCAGGTGGCGAACCCGGGCAACGGCTGGGGCGGCACCGACATCGCCGATCCGCTCGCGATCATCGAAGGCTGGGAAGAGGGCGTCGCCCGCCCCGGCCTGCGCCTGCTCATGACCTCGACCACCGGCGAGCACGCGCAGTGGTACGTGCTCGACGAGGCGCTGAAGCCGGTCGAACAGGAGATGCCCGTCGAGGTGAAGCGCATCGTCGATCGCATCGGCGAGAACTGCGAGCCTTCGCTGTGCACGGTGCTGTTCCTTGGCGGCGCGGGCGGCAGCCTGCGCGCGGGCGTCACCGAGAACCCGGTGCTGCTCACGCGCGCCATCAAGCGCGCGCTGGTCAATGTCACCTGCGGCGGCGCGCCGGCCTATGTGTGGCCCGGCGGCGGCATTACCGTGATGGCTGACGTGATGCGCATGCCCGACAACAGCTTCGGCACCGTGCCCACGCCCGCCATCGTCGCGCCCATCGAATTCAGCATGCGGCTGGCCGACTACGAGATGCTCGGCGGGCACATGGAGCATGTCTTCCCGCTGGAGCAGGCGCTCGCGCGCGGTGCGTGGCAGGAAGACGGCGCACCGTTGGCGCGCCAATGGCTTGTCGTCGACGATGTGAATCCGTGGCCGCTCGGCCATGCCCCGATGCTGGGCTGAAACATGTCTGCCCAACGCACGGCGCTCGACGCGAGCCGCTGGCACTTCAACCACGGCCCGATCGACATCGTGGCCGAGGCGCACGGCGACCCGTACGCCGTCGCGGCCGCGCACGACGCGGCCTGGGCGCGCTTCGGCCATGTGCTCGACGAGCTGGTGCGCGAACTGCCGCAGCTGCGCCTGCCCGTGACCGCGCGCCAGCGACCACGCGGCGTGGTCGCGCGGCGCATGTGGGACGCGTGCGATGCCTTCTCGCCGCTGTTCATCACGCCCATGGCGGCCGTGGCCGGCAGCGTGGCGCAGGAGCTCATCGCCTTCTACGACCGGCCCGGCATCGAGCGCGCGTGGATCAACAACGGCGGCGACATCGCGCTGCATCTCGCGCCCGGCCACGCCGCGCGCGTGGGCGTGTTCGCCGACCTCGCGCGTTTCGACTGGCGTGACGCCGGCGGCATCCTCACCACCGACGGCCAGTTCGAGCTGCACGACGACCAGCCCGTGCGCGGCGTCGCCACCAGCGGTTGGCGCGGCCGCAGCTTCTCGCTGGGCATCGCCGACAGCGTGACGGTGCTGGCCGCCACCGCGGCGCAGGCCGATGCCGCCGCCACCGTGATCGCCAACGCGGTCGATGTCGACGACGCCGCCATCCAGCGCCTGCCCGCCAGCGAATGCAAGGACGACAGCGACCTCGGCGACACCCTCGTCACCGTCGATGTGCCACCGCTTGCGCCCGCGCAGGTGCACCATGCACTCGATGCGGGCGCGGCGTGCGCCGAAGTCCTGCGGAAACGGGGGCTCGTGTGGGCCGTTCTCATCGTTTGCCAGGGGCAGTGGCGGCTGGTGGAACCCTTATGCTCGAAGTCGCTGGACGTCGCGCTGCCCGAAGCAGTTGGTTCAGTATTTGCTTAACGAAAAGCAAGGTTCTTTTTCATGATCGAAATCCGTCGCGTCTTCACCCATGTCGAGCACATCCACCACGAGTTCGGACCGCGTGCCGAAACGCCGCTGGTGCGCGGTGCCATCGGCGCGGTGCTGACCAATCCTTTCGCGGGCCGCTACGAGCCCGACATCCTGCCGATGATGGCGCTGCTCGACCCCGTGGGCGTCGACATGGCGCACAGGCTGCACGCCGCCATGGACGTGCCCCTCGAACAACTCGCCACCTACGGCAAGGGCGCCATCGTCGGTGCCGACGGCGAGCTGGAGCACGGTGCGCTGTGGCATGTGCCCGGCGGCTACGCGATGCGCGAACTGCTCGGCTGGAAAGGCAGCCGCGCGGCCTACACGGCCGGCAAGGCCGAGGAGAAGACCGGCCAGCCTGGCAACGCGCTGTCGATCGTGCCCTCCACCAAGAAGGTCGGCGCGCCCGGCACCACGCTCGACGTGCCGCTCACCAACATCAACGCCAGCTACGTGCGCGGCCAGTTCGATGCCATCGAGGTGCGCGTGCCCGGTGCACCCGCAGCCGACGAGATCGTCTTCATCCTCGCGATGAGTACGGGCTATCGCGTGCATGCGCGCGTCGGCGGCCTGCTCGCCAAGGACATCAGCAAGTGGGACGGCCTGCGCTGATTCCACACGCTCAGATACCAAGAGACAAGACAAGGACTCACAGAACATGACCGCCAACATCCGCAAGCTCGTCATCCAGGTCGATGAAACCCGCAAGGAAATGGGCCAGGACATCACGCCGCCCACGCGCCGCGCCGTCGCCATCGCCGTCATCGAGAACCCCTACGCCGGCCGCTACAGCGAGAACCTCGACGAGCTGATCGCCATCGGCGAGGAGCTCGGCGCGTTGCTGGGCCAGAAGGCCGTGAAGGCGCTGGGCATCGAACCCGGCCAGGCGCAGAGCTACGGCAAGGCCGCCATCGTCGGCGAGCGCGGCGAGCTGGAACATGCCGCCGCGATCCTGCACCCCAAGCTCGGCGCGCCGTTGCGCGTGGCGGTCGAGAAGGGCGCGGCGCTCGTGCCTTCGGCCAAGAAGCAGGGCACGCTGGGCACCCCCATCGACGTGCCGCTCGGTCACAAGGATGCGGCCTTCGTGCGCAGCCACTTCGATGCCATCGAGGCCCGCGTGGCCGATGCGCCGCGCGCCAACGAGATCGTCGTCGCCGTGGCCGTCACCGACAGCGGCCGCCCGCTGCCGCGCATCGGCGGCCTGCAGGTCAGCGAGATCAAGGGCGAAGACGGTCTGCGCTGAGCGCGCTGTCTTCGCATCGTCACCGTATCGCGTTTTTATTGTTGTTCGAAACCAAGGAGCTTCCCGATGAATCCTTTGCGCCATGTTTTCTGCGCCGCTTCCGTCGTCACGCTGGCTTCGGCCCTGGTCCCCGCGCATGCGCAGGGCGTGATCAAGATCGGTGAAATCAACAGCTACAAGGCGCAACCCGCCTTCCTCGAGCCCTACAAGAAGGGCATGGAACTCGCGGTCGACGAGATCAACGCCAAGGGCGGCGTCAACGGAAAGAAGCTCGAGCTCATCAGCCGCGACGACAACGCCAACCCCGGCGATGCCGTGCGCGTGGCCGAAGAACTCATCTCGCGCGAGAAGGTCGATGTGCTGGCCGGTGCCTTCCTCTCGAACACGGGCCTGGCGCTGACCGACTTCGCCAAGCAGAAAAAATTCTTCTACCTCGCCGCCGAGCCGCTGACCGACAAGATCGTCTGGAGCAACGGCAACAAGTACACCTACCGCCTGCGCCCCTCGACCTACATGCAGGTCGCGATGCTGGTGCCCGAGGCTGCCAAGCTCAAGAAGAAGCGCTGGGCCATCGTGTACCCCAACTACGAGTACGGCCAGTCGTCGGTCGCCACCTTCAAGACCCTGCTGAAGGCCGCCCAGCCCGACGTCGAGTTCGTCGCCGAGCAGGCTCCGCCGCTGGGCAAGGTCGATGCGGGCAGCGTGGCGCAGGCATTGGCCGACGCCAAGCCCGATGCGATCTTCAACGTGCTGTTCGGCGCCGACCTTTCGAAGTTCGTGCGCGAAGGCAACACGCGGGGTCTCTTCAAGGACCGTGAAGTCGTGAGCGTGCTGACCGGCGAGCCCGAGTACCTCGACCCGCTGAAGGACGAAGCGCCCAACGGCTGGATCGTCACCGGCTACCCCTGGTACGGCGTGAAGACGGCCGAGCACAAGGCCTTCAACGACGCCTACCAGGCCAAGTTCAAGGACTACCCGCGCCTGGGTTCGGTGGTGGGCTACAGCGCCATCTACTCGATCGCGGCCGGCGTGAAGAAGGCCGGCAGCACCGACACCGAGAAGCTGGTCGCCGCCTTCAAGGGCCTGCAACTGGACACCCCCTTCGGCAAGATCAGCTACCGCGCGCAGGACAACCAGTCCACCATGGGCGCGTACGTCGGCAAGACCAAGAACGACGGCGGCAAGGGCGTGATGGTCGACTACGTTTACCTCGATGGCGCGAAGTTCCAGCCCACCGATGAAGAAGTGAAGAAGATGCGCCCCGCCGATTGATTGCGCGGCTCCCGCAACGCGCCTGTCGCCACTGATCGTTGGCGGCGAGGCGCGGTGTCTCCAGTTTCCTCAGGGTCCTTATGAGCTTTTCAGGCTTCGTTGTTCAGTTGCTCAACGGGTTGGCTGGCGCGTCCTCGCTGTTCCTGGTGGCGGCCGGTCTCTCGTTGATCTTCGGCGTGACGCGCATCGTCAACTTCGCCCATGGGTCGTTCTTCATGGTGGGCATCTACGTCGCGTACACGCTGGTCGAAAAGCTCGGCCCGAGCGTGGGCTTCTGGCCTGCGCTGCTGATCGCGGCGATCGCGGTGGGCGTGCTGGGCGCGCTCATCGAGGTGCTGCTGCTGCGCCGCATCTACAAGGCGCCCGAGCTGTTCCAGCTGCTCGCCACCTTTGCGCTGGTACTGGTCATCAAGGACGCGGTGCTGTGGCTCTGGGGGCCTGACGAATTGCTCGGACCGCGCGCACCGGGCCTGAAGGGTTCGGTCGAGATCCTTGGTCGCCAGTTTCCTTCCTATGACCTGTTCCTGATCGTCGTTGGCCCGGTGGTGCTCGGCCTGGTCTGGCTGCTGCTCACGCGCACGCGCTTCGGCACGCTGGTGCGCGCCGCCACGCAAGACCGCGAGATGGTCAGCGCACTGGGCGTCAACCAGGCCTGGCTGTTCACCGCGGTGTTCGCGCTCGGCGCGTTGCTCGCGGGCCTGGGTGGCGCGTTGCAGCTGCCGCGCGAACCCGCCACGCTCGAGATGGACCTGAACACCATCGGCGCCGCCTTCGTCGTCGTCGTGGTCGGCGGCATGGGCTCGCTGCCCGGCGCCTACGTGGCCGCGCTGCTCATCGCCGAGATCAAGGCCGTGTGCATCTGGCTGGGCGTGGTGCAGATCTTCGGCATCGACGTGTCGTTCTCCAAGCTCACGCTGATGGTCGACTTCCTCGTGATGGCCGCCGTGCTGGTTTGGCGCCCGTGGGGTCTGTTCGGCCGGCCGCAGGCGCCGAGCCGCTACGTCGGCATGCAGGAAGAACCGCTGCGCCGTCCGAGCACCGCCTATGTCGTGGCCGCCGCCGGGCTTGCGCTGGTGCTCGCCGCGCTGCCGCTGCTGACGGCCGGCTCGCCCTACACCACGGTGCTGATGATCGACCTGCTGATCGCCGCGCTGTTCGCGACCAGCCTGCACTTCATCATGGGCCCGGCCGGCATGCACTCCTTCGGCCACGCCGCGTACTTCGGCCTCGGTGCCTACGGCGCGGCGCTGCTGGTGCGCGCGCTGCACCTGCCGATGGAACTGGCGCTGGTCGTCGCGCCGCTGGTGGCCGCGCTCGGCGCCTTCGTCTACGGCTGGTTCGCGGTGCGACTGTCGGGCGTGTACCTGGCGATGCTCACGCTCGCCTTCGCGCAGATCACCTGGGCCATCACCTACCAGTGGGACAGCTTCACGGGCGGCAGCAACGGCCTGACCGGCGTGTGGCCGTCCGAGTGGCTGTCGAACAAGCAGGTCTACTACTGGCTCACGCTGGTGCTCGTCGGCGCGGGCGTGTGGTGGTTGCGCCGCGTGTTGTTCTCGCCTTTCGGCTATGCGCTGCGCGCGGGGCGCGATTCGGTGCTGCGTGCCGACGCCATCGGCATCGACGTCAAGCGCATGCAGTGGGCGGCCTTCGTCATCGCCGGTACCGTGGCGGGTCTGGCCGGGGCGCTCTATGCGTTCTCGAAGGGCAGCATCTCGCCGGAGAGCCTGTCGGTCGGCAAGTCGGTCGACGGCCTCGTGATGGTGCTGCTGGGCGGCATCCAGACGCTGGCGGGGCCGGTGGTCGGCGCCGTCACCTTCACCTGGCTGCATGACACCGTCGCGCGCAACACCGACTACTGGCGCGCGATGCTCGGCGCCATCATCCTGATCCTGGTGCTGCTGTTCCCGCAGGGCATTGCCGGATCGATCAAGCAACTCGTCGACCGGTGGCGCGCACCGAAGGATGAAGCCGATGCCAAGCTCAAGGAGGTGAAGGCATGAGCCTCCTCAAAGTCACGAACCTGGGGAAATCGTTCGGCGGCGTGAAGGCCGTGGACGGCATCAGCTTCGAGCTGCCGCCCGGCGAACTGCTCGCGCTCATCGGGCCCAACGGCGCGGGCAAGTCCACCACCTTCAACATGGTGAACGGCCAGCTCAAGGCCGACCAGGGCTCGATCACGCTCGACGGCCACGAGCTCGTGGGCCGCAAGCCGCGCGAGATCTGGCGCAAGGGCGTGGGCCGCACCTTCCAGATCGCCGAAACCTTCGCTTCGCTCACCGTGGTCGAGAACGTGCAGATGGCGCTGCTCTCGCATGACCACAAGCTGTTCTCGATGTGGCGCCGCGCGGCCGACCACAAGCGCGACGAGGCGCTGGCGCTGCTCGACCAGGTCGGCATGAAGGCGCAGGCCGACCGGCCCTGCAGCGTGCTTGCGTATGGCGACGTGAAGCGTGTGGAGCTCGCCATCGCCATGGCCAATTCGCCCAAGCTGCTGCTGATGGACGAGCCCACCGCCGGCATGGCGCCCAAGGAGCGCAACTCGCTCATGGCGCTGACCAAGGACCTCGTCATCCAGCGCGGCATGGCCGTGCTCTTCACCGAGCACAGCATGGACGTGGTGTTCGCGTATGCCGACCGCATGATCGTGCTCGCGCGCGGGCGCCTCATCGCGCAGGGCAAGCCGCTCGAAATCCGCGACCACCCGAAGGTGCAGGAGGTGTACTTCGGCAGTGGCAAGACCTTCGAGAAAAAGATCGCGGAGAAAGCCGCAGCGTTGGGAGTGACAGCATGAGCACGCACGAACCCCTCTTGCAAGCCAAGGCCTTGTGCGCCTGGTACGGCGCCGCGCAGATCCTCTACGACGTCGACCTCGAAGTGCGGCGCGGCGAAGTCGTCGCGCTCATGGGCCGTAACGGCGCGGGTAAGTCGACCACGCTGAAGACGCTGATCGGCATGCTCGCCAAGCGCCGCGGCGCGGTGCGTTTCCTCGGTCACGATATTTCCAAGAGTGAGCCGCACCACGCGGCGCGCCTGGGCCTGGGCTTCGTGCCCGAAGACCGCCGTGTGTTCACCGACCTCACGGTGATGGAGAACCTCGAGGTCGGCAAGCAGCCCGCGCGCCAGTGGGCCGACGGCACGGCCGCGCCGCTGTGGACGCCCGAGCGCCTGTTCCAGCTGTTTCCCAACCTGGGCGAAATGCCGAACCGCCCGGGCGGTCGCATGAGCGGCGGCGAGCAGCAGATGCTCACCGTGGCGCGCACGCTGATGGGCAACCCCTACCTCGTGCTGCTCGACGAGCCCTCCGAGGGCGTGGCCCCGGTCATCGTCGAGCAGATGGCGAACATGATCCTGGAGCTCAAGGCGCAGGGCGTGAGCATCCTGCTGTCGGAGCAGAACATGCATTTCGCGGAGCTGGTTTCCGACCGCGCCTACGTGCTCGAGAAGGGGCAGATCCGCTATCACGCGACGATGGCCGAGTTGGCGGCCAACGAAGAAGTGCGGCGAGCCTACCTCAGCGTCTGACCGTTTCCTTCCACCACCGGAGTCCACACCATGCATCGCAGAACCGTCTTGAAGTCCGCCGCTGCCCTGGGGCTCGTCGGCAGTCTTGGGAGTTTCGGCCTTTCTTCCGCTTTCGCGGCCGGCAAGATCAGGCCCGGCGGCAAGGCCGCGCTGATCGTGGTCGACGTGCAGAACTGCTTTCTCGACGGCGGCACGCTGGCGGTGAAGGGTGGCAACGAGGTGATCCCGGTCATCAACGCGCTGGCGCCCGCGTTCGAGAACATCGTCGTCACGCAGGACTGGCACACGGCGGGCCATGCGTCCTTCGCGAGCACCTATTCGGGCAAGAAGCCTTTCGAGACCACCAAGCTCAACTACGGCACGCAGGTGCTGTGGCCCGACCACTGCGTGCAGGGCACCGAAGACGCCGCGCTCGGCAAGGACCTGAAGGTGCCGACCGCGCAGCTCATCATCCGCAAGGGCTTTCACAAGGAGATGGACAGCTACTCCGCCTTCGAGGAAGCCGACCACAAGACGGCCACCGGCCTGGCGGGCTACCTCAAGGCGCGCGGCATCAAGACCGTGTTCGTCACGGGCCTGGCCACCGACTTCTGCGTGGCCTGGACCGCGATGGACGCGCGCAAGGCCGGCTTCGAGGCCTATGTGATCGAAGACGCCACGCGCGGCATCGACCTCAACGGCTCGCTGGCCGCCGCCTGGAAGCAGATGACGGCCAAGGGCGTGAAGCGCATCCAGTCTGGCGACATCCAGGTCGGCTGACGACAAAGCCGCCGGGCAGCGCGGCAACAACGACGACAACAACAAAGAGACAGACACGCATGAAGCTTTCGATCTCAAGGCGCACCCTGATGGCGGGCGGCGCGGCCCTGGCGCTCGGCCCGGGCCTGCTGCGCCCCGCACGCGCGGACAACGGCGTGACCGACACCACCATCCGCATCGGTCAGTCGGCCGTATTCAGCGGCCCGGCGAAGGACTTCGGCGTCGACTACCGCGCGGGCATCCAGCTGTACTTCGACCGCGTCAACAAGTCGGGCGGCGTGAGCGGCCGCAAGATCGAACTCGTCACCTACGACGACGCCTACGAGCCCGCGAAGACGGCCGCCAACACGGCGAAGCTGATCGACGAGGACAAGGTCTTCGCGCTCACCGGCTACGTCGCCACGGGCAACCTCGCGGCCGCGATGCCGCTGGCGGAGAAGGCCGGCGTGCCGATGTTCGCGCCGCTGGTGGGCACGACCTCGTTCCGCACCAGGACCAACCGCTACCTGTTCCACGTGCGCGCGGGCTACGACCTGGAGCTGCGCAAGATCATCAGCCACCTCTCGACCCTGGGCATCCAGTCGATCGCCGTGGTCTACCAGGACAGCGCCTTCGGCAAGTCGAACCTCGCCACCTGCGAGCAGCTCGCGGCCGAATACAAGGTGAAGGTGGTGCAGACGCTGCCCATGGCCATCGCGGCCGAAGACGCGAAGCAGGTGATCGGCGGTCTGGCCGAGGGCCGCCCCGGCGCGGTCGTGATGATCATGGCCGGTCGCATGACCGAGGTCTTCATCCGCGACTACCGCGCGAGCGGCGCGGGCGCACCGCTGTATACGCTCTCGGTGGGCATCACCGACGCCGCCGGTTCCGCCAAGCGGCTCGACGGCAAGCTCGCTGGCCTGGTCACGGCCAGCATCGTGCCCCCGCCAAGCGCGCAGCGCGTGCCCATCGTGGCCGACTACCAGCGCGATCGCGCCGAGTTCGGCCAGAAGATCGACAGCTACACCGCGCTGGAGGGCTACATCGTCGCGCGCGTGATGGTCGAGGGCCTGCGCCGCGCGGGCAAGGCGCTCACCCGCGACAGCTTCATCGCCGGGCTCGAGAGCATCGGCAGCACGCGCTTCGGCGATTTCCCCGTCGACTACAGCGCGAAGAACCACAACGGCTCGACCTTCGTGGACCTGGAGATGTACACCCGTGACGGCCAGTTGCGGCGCTGAGCAGCCGCTGCATCTGCAGGTCAACGGCCGGGCCCACGCGCTCGCCGGCGTGCCGCGCGAAGCCACGCTGCTGCACCTGCTGCGCAACGACCTCGGGCTCAACGGGCCGAAGTACGGCTGCGGGCTCGGGCAGTGCGGTGCGTGCACGGTGCATGTCGACGGCGTGGCCGCGCGGTCCTGCGTGATTCCCGCGCATGGCGTCGCGGGGCGCGACATCACCACGCTGGAAGGCCTGGGCATGCGTGGGCGCTGGCATCCGGTGCAGGCCGCGTTCGAAGACGCACAGGCCGCGCAGTGCGGTTACTGCCTCAACGGCATGGTCATGCAGGCCGCTGCGCTGCTGGCACGCGATCCGCACGCCAGCGAGGCGCGCATCCGCAGCGAGCTGTCGGGCAACCTGTGCCGCTGCGGCACGCACATCGAGATCCTCGATGCGGTGCAGCGTGCGGCGGTGCGCTTGCGCGCGACGGCGCCGGACGCCGGGGCTGCATGACGCGTCGCGCCGACCTGCCGACGACGCGCGCCGAATTCCTCGCCGCCAACGGCGTGCTGCTCGTCGTGCGCGACGCGCCGCCTCCACCGCCGCCCGTCAAGGGCCAGCCCGCCTTCATCGCCAGCAATCCCATCGAAGGCGACGAGGTGCTGCTCGCGCTGTGGGACGACGGCAGCGTCTCCGCGCTCAACGGCCACGTCGACCTCGGCACCGGCATCCAGACCGCATTGGCGCAGATCGTGGCCGAAGAGCTCGACCTCGGCATGCCCTGCGTGCGCATGATGCTCGGCGACACCGCGCGCGCGCCGAACCAGGGCGCGACCATCGCGAGCGCGTCGATCCAGATCCATTCGCAGCCGCTGCGCCTGGCCGCCGCGCAGGCGCGCGCCTGGCTGCTCGCGCGCGGGGCCGAACGGCTCGGTGCGCCGGTCCAGGCACTGCAGGTGCGCCATGGCGTGGTCCGCGTGGCCGAGGCGCCTGAGCGCCACGTCAACTACGCGGACCTTGTCGCCGGGCAGCGCACCGTGCTGCGGTTCGATCCGCAGGCGACGCCGAAGGACCCGGCCGACTACCGCCTCGTCGGCACGCGCCAGGCGCGTGTCGACATCCCGGCCAAGCTCGCGGGCGACCTCGTGTTCGTGCACGACATGCGCGTGCCCGGCATGTTGCACGGTCGCGTGGTGCGCCCGCCGTATGCGGGCGCGGACCATGGCGACTTCATCGGCAACACGCTCGAAGCGGTCGACGAATCGTCCATCGCGCACATTCCCGGCATCCGTGCCGTGGTGGTTGTGCGCGACTTCGTCGGCATCGTCGCCGAGCGCGAGGAGCACGCCGAGCAGGCGATGCGCGAACTGCGCGTCACGTGGAAGCCCTGGCCGGGCATGCCCGACCTGAGCGACGTGGCGCAGGCCCTGCGCGACAACCCTTCGACGCAGCGGCTGCTGGTCGACGAAGGCGATGTCGATGGCGGCCTCGCGGATGTCGCACAGCCGATGCCGCGCACCTACGTGTGGCCGTACCAGATGCATGCGTCCATCGGACCGTCGTGCGCGCTGGCCGACTGGCAGCCGGCCGACGGCAGCGGCATGCAGCTGCGTTGCTGGGCCGGTTCGCAGAACCCGCATGTGCTGCGCGCCGACCTCGCGAAGCTCATGGGCGTGGAGGATGTGCAGGTCGACGTGGTGCGCATGGAGGCCGCGGGTTGCTATGGCCGCAATGGCGCTGACGACGTGGCGGCCGATGCCGCGTTGCTCGCACGCGCGGTGGGCGCACCGGTGCGCGTGCAGCTCTCGCGCGAACAGGAGCACGCCTGGGAGCCCAAGGGCGCCGCGCAGCTCATGGAGATCGACGGCGGTCTCATGGCCGACGGCCGCGTTGCCGCCTACGACTTCGAGACTTCGTACCCGTCGAACGGGGCGCCCACGCTGGCGCTGCTGCTCACGCGCACGGTCGATCCCGTGGCGCAGGCCTACGAGATGGGCGACCGTACCGCGCGCCCGCCGTACAGCTACGACAACCTGCGCGTGAAGGTCAACGACATGGCGCCGATCGTGCGCGCCTCGTGGCTGCGCGGCGTGTCGGCGCTGCCGAGTTCGTTCGCGCACGAGTCGTACATCGACGAGCTGGCGACGGCCGCCGGTGTCGACCCCGTGCAGTTCCGCCTGCGGCATCTGGACGATCCGCGTGCGGTCGAGCTGGTGCAGGCCACTGCGCAGAAGGCCGGCTGGCGCATGCGCACCGGGCCGCAGGAGAACGCCGACGGCGGACTGGGCGAGGGCGGCGACATCCTCTTCGGCCAGGGCTTTGCGTATGCGCGCTACATCCACAGCAAGTGGCCGGGCTTCGGCGCCGCATGGGCCGCGTGGGTGGCCGACGTGGAGGTCAACCGCAAGACCGGCGAGGTGCATGTGCGCCGCGTGGTCGTGGGGCACGACGCGGGCCTGATGATCAACCCGGCGGGCGTCGAGCATCAGGTGCACGGCAACGTGATCCAGACCACGAGTCGCGCGCTGAAGGAGCAGGTGCAGTTCGCGCCGCAGCAGCCGGGCGAAGCCCGGGGCGGCGCGCAGCTGCCGGGCGTGTTGCCCTCGGGCGTGGTCGCGAGCCGCGAGTGGGGCAGCTACCCGATCATCAATTTCCGCGACGTGCCGGTGATCGAGGTGATGCACATGCCGCGGCCAGGTGAGCCTTCGCTGGGCGCGGGGGAGTCGTCGTCGGTGCCGGGGACGGCGGCGATCGCGAATGCGATCTTCGATGCGACAGGGGTGCGGTTTCGTGCGCCGCCGTTCACGCCGGAGACGGTGCTGGCCGAATTGAATCGGGGTCTGCTCCCTCCCCTTTCGGGGGAGGGCGGGGG
>NZ_QXMN01000141.1:0-2487 GCF_003581445.1 Acidovorax cavernicola
GCCACGGGGCGGGCGACGGGCGCCGGGGCCGGTCGCGGCGAGGGCGGCGGCGCGTCGTAGGCCTGGTCGCGTTCGTCGAGTTCCAGCGGGGGGCCTTCGGGCATGTCGGGCATGCCGGAATCAGCGGCCACAGGGGCCTCCGGCTCCGGTTCGACTTCGATCTCTGGCTCCGGCGGCACGGGCCACCAGACCTTCACGCCCATCTCGTCGAGCATGGCGCGCTGTCGCGCATCCAGGCGCAGGGTGTGGACCGCGGTGCCCGTCATCGCAAAGCTCCCCAGGCGGAGCCTGTTTCGTTGAGGCGCATGCTCATGACGACCGCGTCTTCGCGCTTGCCGTCGAACGCCGGGTAGTAGCCCTTGCGCACGCCGACGCTGCGAAAGCCCTGCCGCAGGTAGATGTCGAGCGCGCGCCGGTTGCTTTCGCGCACCTCGAGCCACAGCCACAGCGCGCCCTCGCCGCGCGACCAGCCGGCCAGCGCTTCGAGCATGAGCGGCGCCCAGCCCTGGCGCTGGAAGGCCGGCGCCACGGTGATGTTGAGCAGGTGCACCTCGTCCACGCCCTTCATGGCGACGAAGTAGCCGATCAGCGTTTCGCCCAGGCTGGTGCAGGGCGACTCGACACCCGGCGCCACGCCGGGCGCCAGCAGGCATTGGCAGTGGTAGCCCACGGCCATGGAATCGGTGAAGTTGGCGCGCGTCCAGGGGTGCGTGTAGGCCGTCTGCTCGACCGCGCAGACAGCGTCGATCCGCTCGACGCTGAGCGGCTCAAGACGGGCTTCGACGGACTGGAGGACAGCGCTCATGCGGGGTTCTGCGGAACGGCAGCCGCCGCCTTGATGGCGGCGCGTTCCTCTGTGGTTTGCGCCACTTTATCGCGAACGTACAGCGGCCAGGCCTGCGCGGCGGGCACGGTGCGTCCGGCCGCGAGCAGCGCGGGCGCCAGTCGCAGCATGGCGGTGGCCAGGGGCAGCACCTCGTGGCGGGCCGTGGCGCTCGCCAGGCGCGGGCCGTAGGCGGCGAAGGCATTGCCGGCGATTGCCCAGCCGGTCGGCACGTCGAGCGCCTCGGGGGCGAGCAGCAGCGGCTCGGGATCGCCGCCGAACGGACCGGCGGTGTCGAAGTCGTAGGGTGCGGCGTAGAGCTGGTCCATGCGCGCGTCGAGCGCGGCCACCACGCGCTGCGCGCCGAAGGCATGGCGTGCCTCGTTGGCCACCGCCAGCAGGGTGTCGACCGGCAGCAGCGGCACCTTGGCACCGAAGGCGAGGCCCTGCGCCACCGAGCAGGCCGTGCGCAGGCCGGTGAAGGAGCCCGGACCGCGCCCGAAGACGATGGCGTCGAGGTCGGCCAGCGCGAGCCCGGCGTCGGCGAGCAGCTGGCGGATCAGCGGCAGCAGCGTGCTCGACGCCTGCGCGCCGCCCGCGCCGCTGTGCGACAGCACGCGGTCGCCGTGTCGCACCGCGACCGACAGGTGCTCGGTGCTCGTGTCGAAGGCCAGCAGCTTGTCAGCCATTCGAGCCTCCCATTCCCGCCGGGCACGGCGTCGGGCAGACCGGCGCCGTGCGCACGGTCGTGGCGGCCTTGCGCACGCCGAACAGGATGCCGGCCGTCACCAGCGCGAGCCCGGCAACGAGGCTCCAGTGCATCGGTTCGCCGAGCCATAGCACCGCGCCGAAGGCCGACAGGCCCGGCACCAGCGCCGTGATCATGGTGGTGCGCACCGGGCCGAAGTGCTGGATCATCTTCGTGAAGGTGATGCCGGAGATCACCACCGAGCCGATGCCCTGGAAGGCCATCTGGAACGCGACCTCGCCCCACGGCGCGCTGCCGATGTGGCTCACGACCGCGCCCGAGGCCACAAGCAAGGTGTAGACGGGGATGTAGGTCATCAGCGCGAACACGGTGATGGCGATGGTCGCGCGCACCGCGTCGAGGCCGTGGCGGCGCGCCACGACGCTGTAGCAGGCCCAGCAGAAGGCGGCGCCCATGAACATCAGGTCGCCCTTCCAGACCTCGCCGCCCTCGAAGGCGTGCAGCAGGCTGCGCCCGCCGACCACGAGGTCGCCCGCGACGATCATCGCCAGGCCGATGGCGCGCGCGGGCGTGATGCGATCGCGCAGCACCAGCGCGGCCAGCAGCGTCGTCCACAGCGGCAGGCTGCCGGGCATCAGCACGGCGGCATGGCCGGCCGGCGCGAAGAAGAAGCCGCTGTACGCAATGAGGGCGTAGGCCACGCCGCCGAAGATGCCGGCCGTGGCGGTGACGCGCAACGACAGCGGCGACAGGCCGAAGAACGAGGACACCGCGTCGCGGTGCTTCATCGCCAGCCACGCGCCCCAGGGCACCAGCACCAGGCTGGCGCCGCAGACGCGCGCAAAGGCGAGGTCGAAGGGCGTGAGCGAACGCGCAGCCGAGGCGCGCGCGATGAGGATGAAGGCGGTCCAGACCACGACGGTGACCACGGCCGCGCCGATGCCGAGCGTGCGGG
>NZ_QXMN01000049.1:0-47893 GCF_003581445.1 Acidovorax cavernicola
GCCTTGGGCTTGGGTGGTTCGACGAACTGGCTCAGGATCTCGACGGGGATCACCACTTCGGCGGCCCGGCGCAGCAGGCCACTTTGCAGTGCCCACAGTGCGGCACCGTGAAAGAGGATCACGCCGCCGGCAATGACGACATTGCGCGACAGGCCAAGAAAGGAGGGAGGGGGGGCAAAGCGGTCAGACACGATCAACCATTCGAATGCGGGCACTACAAATCGTGCCCCGATTGCAGCAAAACCGCTACAGAGACGCTACTTGCGAAAAATCCACCAGACAGAGCCGGCGACGAGGATCAGGCTGCCGCCGAGAGCCGAGACGAGTTCCATGCTTTGCTTTCCTTGATGGAATTGGCAAGCTGGATCGCTCTCGGTGCCGTTTCGCAGTTCAATGCGGCGACCGGGTGAGAGACGCTGCACTGCGCCACGATGTCGCGCGCACAGCCTTCACACTGACCACACTGGGTGGCCACGCCGAGTTCGAACTGGACTTCGTCGAAAGTCATGCCCGCGCGCACGTGACGTGCGATTTCACGGTCAGAGACTCGGCGGCAGACGCAAACGATCATGGCGGTGAAAGCGGCAGTTGGCTGGCTGTTGGATGTGATTCATTATAAATAAGAATCCATCGCATTTGCAATAACTATGACTGACATCCCGTCCGGGTTTGCAAGCCGCTGTTACACCTCGGCCCAGAGTCGCAGCAGGTTGTGATAGTGGCCGGTGAGGGCCACGGTTTCCTCGCATTCGCCCAGGCGGGCGCGCAGTTTCTGGATGGTCTGATCGAGTTCGAACAGCATGCCGCGCTGCGCGTCGCTGCGCACCATGCTCTGCAGCCAGAAGAATGAACACACCCGGGCCCCCCGCGTGACCGGGTGCACGCGGTGCAGGCTGCTCGCCGGATAGAGGATCAGGTCGCCGGCCGGCAGCTTGACCTCGTGCGAGCCGTAGGTGTCGATCACCTCCAGCTCGCCGCCGTCATAGTCCTCAGGATCGCTCAGGAAAAGGGTGCATGACAGGTCCGTGCGCAGCTGCTGGCTGCTGCCCGGCACCGCGCGCACCGAGCCGTCGACATGCACGCCGTAGTGCTCCCCGCCCTCGTAGCGGTTGAACAGCGGCGGCACGAAGCGCGCGGGCAACGCCGCCGAGAAGAACAGCGCGTGGCGCGCGAGCGCGGCAAGGATCGTCGCGCCCAGCTCGCGGGAGACGGGCGAAGTCTCCGGCAACTGGCGGTTGCGCTTCACCTGCGCGCCTTGCGCTCCCACGGTTTCGCGGCCGTCGACCCATTGGGTGGCCTCGAGCGCGGCGCGCATCTCGCGCACTTGATCGGGACTGAGCACGTCGGGCACATGCAGCATCATTTCAGTGAACTCCACAAGAAAAAAGCCCCGGCGCGGGCCGGGGCTCGAGTGTCGCACCGCGTCGGCCGTAAGGGCCGGCGCAGGGGCGACGCGGTCGCCGTCGGGATCGGAAGATCAGAACGCGAAGTTCGCGGTGATCTTCGCCGAGCGAGGCGTGCCCGGCGTGTAGCGGTAGCCGCTCTTGTTGATGGCTGCCGCGTACTGCTTGTCGAACAGGTTGGAGATGTTCAGCTGGATGTCGACGTTCTTGTTGATGCGGTACGACGCCATGGCATCGAACACCCAGTACGAGTCGATGTACGCCGGCGTGCCCACGGCGCCATCGGTGCCGCGGTGCAGCTTGCCGTTGTAGCGTGCGCCACCGCCGACCGTCAGGCCGAACGGGAACTGGTAGGTGGTCCAGGCCGTGAACGAGTTCTTCGGCGTGTATGTCAGCACGTTGGTGCCGTCAGCCGTGACGTTGGGGCCGCTCTGGACCTTGGTGTCCATCGTCGTGAAGCCGGCGCTCATGCCCCAGCGTTCCGTGATGGTGCCCGCCACGCCCAGCTCGATGCCCTGCACGCGCTTCTTGCCGCTCTGATAGTACAGCGCGGTGTTGGTCGGGTCCTGCACCACTTCGTTGCTCACGTCGGTGCGGTAGATGGCGCCGGTCAGCGAGAGCTTGTCGTCCAGCACATCCCACTTCGTGCCCACTTCGAAGGTCTTGGCCTTTTGCGGCAGGAAATCGGTGCGCGCCGCGCTGCTGCCCGTGCCGGCTGCCGACAGCGAGAAGTTCGCGCCGCCCGGGGGCTGGGCCGAGGTGCCGTAGGCGGCGTAGATGCTGCCGTTCTTCGCGGGCTTGTAGACCACGCCGATCTTGCCGGTGAACAGGTTGTCGGACAGCTTGAGCGACGAGGGCACCAGCGTGCCGACCGGCAGGCCGGGGTTGGTTGCCGCGGTCGACAGCGTCGAGCTCTGGAACGAGGTGTTGTAGTGGTCGAAGCGCAGGCCGCCGGTGATCTGCCATTGCTCGTTGAGCTTGATGGTGTCGAAGGCGTAGAGGCCGACCGTGTTGGTCACGCCCTTGCTGTCGGCGCCGCTGAGCATGCGGTTGTAGCCGTTGACGTATGGGTTCGGTGCGTACAGGTTGGCAACCGGCCAGGCGCCGTTTTGCACGACCTTGCCGTTGAACGTCGCGCCGGGGCTGAAGTAGCCCAGGCTCGATTGCTCTTCACGGATCAGCTCGACGCCCGCGCTGAGCGAGTGGCTCAGGCTGCCGGTGTTGAACTTGGCGGTCACGTTCGTCTGGTTGACGAAGATCGTGTTTTCCTGGTTCTTGTTGGTCGGCAGGTTGCGGGTGGTGGTCCAGGTGGACGGCAGGCCCGGGATCGGCGTGTCGAGGAACGCGGTGTTGCCCGAGGGCGGCCGACTGCCGTTGGCGGCCAGGCCGCCGAGCATGAACGCCGTCAGCATATAGTCCTGCTTCGTCTTGCCGTAACGGGTCGTGTTGCGCAGCGTGATGTCGGGCGTGAAGTCGTGCTCGACGCGCGCGGTGAACATGTCGGCCGTAACCTTGTTGAAGTCGTACGCGGTGCCGTAGAAGTTCTTCGGATCGACCGGTGCAGCGTAGTTCAGGAAGCTGCGGCGACGCGCGCCGA
Source organism: Acidovorax cavernicola (assembly GCF_003581445.1). NCBI lineage: Bacteria > Pseudomonadati > Pseudomonadota > Betaproteobacteria > Burkholderiales > Comamonadaceae > Acidovorax > Acidovorax cavernicola. The sequence continues at coordinate 3,001 of NZ_QXMN01000049.1, forward strand.
GGGCCGTCGGATCGGGGTTCGAGTAGCTGGGCAGGCCGATGGTCGGCACGCCGCCATCGGGGACGTTGTCCTGGTCGACGTGCAGGTAGTCGAAGTAGAAGCGCGTGGGCGAGTTCAGTCCGAGCGCGATCGACGGTGCAATGGCCGTGCGCTTGTTCTTGACGAAGTCGCGACCGGGCACGCCAGCGTCTTCCATCGCTGCATTCAGGCGGAACGCGGCGCCGATGCCGTTGGCGCTGCTGAGCGTCTTGTTCCAGTCGATGCTGCCGCGCTTGTAGTCGGCGCTGCCGAAGCCGATCGAACCCAGGAAGCTGTCTTCGAGCTTCGGCTTCTTGGTGACGAGGTTGATGTAGCCGGTGGGAGAGGTGCGGCCCACGTCGGTGCCCGACGGGCCCTTCACGACTTCGACCTGCTCGATGTTGAACATGTCGCGCGAGACCGAGCCCAGGTCGCGGATGCCGTCCACGAAGATGCTGCTGGAGCTGTCGAAGCCGCGCATGAAGACGGCGTCGCCCGTGTTGGTGTTGCCGTTTTCGCCCAGGAAGAAGGTGCCGACGCCCGCGGTGTTGCGCAGCGCTTCGGTCAGTGTGGTTGCGCCCTGTTCGCGAATGATCTGTTCCTTGATCACCTGGATGGTCTGCGGCGTGTTCACCAGCGGTGCCGTGAACTTGGGGTTGGCCGAGGTGTCGGTCTTGTAGTCGGCGGCGGTCGAATCCTGCACGCGGACTTCAGGCAATGCCCGCCCGGGCTGTGCGAGGGCGGCAGGGGCTGCGATGGCCAGCAGCGTGGCTGCGGCGGCACCAGAAAGATGAGGAACTGCGCGTGCGACGGCGTGTTTGCGGCTCTTGATATAGGCCATGTTGTGTTCTCCAGAAAGGGCGGGCGGGCAGAGCTCGACTGGCTGGGTCCGGGCGGCGCACTCTCAGAGGAGAAAAGGGCGGCGAGACTGGCTGGGTGAGCTGATTTGCGAAGGGTTTTGCAAATCGACGCAAATGATATTGCTTCTCAATACCAAGGTGTTAAGAAGCGTTCGCGTAACCCGAAAGTTTTGTCCAATCCGTTGCCCGCACGCAACTTCCGCGGCGGCGCGAACTGTTCAGTAGACGTCGCGGCGGTAGCGCCCGCTGGCCGAGAGTTCGGCCCACAGATCGTCGCCTGCGATCTGCCGCAGCGCCGCATCCACGCCCGATGCCATGCCCTGCAGGCTGCCGCAGACGTAGATGGCTGCGCCGTCACGTAGCCAGGCCTGCAGCGTGTCGGCCACCTGCAGCAGGCGATGCTGCACATAGAAACGCTCGGCCTGATCGCGCGAGAACACCATGTCGAGACGGGCGAGCACGCCCTCGGCCTGCCAGGCGTCGATTTCCTCGCGGCAGAGAAAGTCGTACGCGGACTGCCGCTCGCCGAACACCAGCCAGTTGTCCTTTCGGCCAGCCGCGGCGCGCGCGCGCAGATGGGCGCGCAGCCCGGCCAGGCCGGTGCCGTTGCCGATGAGGATCAGTGGCCGGTTCTCGTTGCCCTCGAGCCGGAAGCCGCGATGCGGCCGCAGTCGCAGCGCGACGGTGTCACCGACCGTGAGCGTCGAGGTGAGCAGGCCCGAGGCGGCGCCCATCGAACCGTCGGGATGCTGTTCCTGCCGCACGAGCAGTTGCAGCTCGCCATCGGCGGGCAGGGAGGCGATCGAGTAGTCGCGTGGGCGCGCTGGATCGCTGGCGACGGTGACCTGAACCAGATCGCCCGACGCCCAGTGCGGCAGGGCGCCGGCTTGCGGCGTCAGGCCGAGGTGAAAGACGGGTGCGCCCGTGCTGCCGGCGTTGAGCAGTTCGCGTCGTGTGAGCCGCCAGGGAGCGAACGCTGGCGGGGCATCGTCGATGCCCTCGGGTGCGCCGCCCCAGCGGGACTGCCAGTCGGCGAGCGCGGCGGGGTCGCTGTTGTCGACCTCGATGGGGTCGAAGTCGCGCACCGCGCCGGCCGTCTGGAGCCATGCGTCGAGCGCGCGACCGAAACCGCAGAAGTGGGTGTACTGTCGGTCGCCAAGCGCCAGCACGGCGTAGCGCAGCGAAGGCAGCGACAGCGGCGCGCCCATCACGCGTTCGGCGAACACGCTGGCGCCATCGGGCGCATCGCCTTCGCCGTAGGTGCTGGCCACGAAGAGTGCACGTCGGGCCGAGGCGAGCGTGGCGCTGTCGAGTGCGTTGAGCGCCATCACGCGCACCGCGGTGCCGGCCGCGCGCAGCCGGCGCGCGGTCTGCCAGGCGATGGTTTCCGCCTGGCCGGTCTGGCTGGCGAACAAGACGAGAGTGGGCGACGCCTGCCCGCCGTCACCGGCCAACAGCGCCGCGGCTTCGCGGGCGGCCAGGGCATGCAGTCGACGCTGGCGCGCGTAGATGGCCAGGCACATCGCGGCATAGGTCGCCACCATTGCGCCGGCTCCGAGCGTACGCCACAGGGTCTCGGTCATGCGCCGGCCTGCGCCTGCCACGCGTGCGTGGCCCGTTCGGTGAGTGATCCGTCGGCGGCGCGGGAGATGAAGAGGGCCGCGATGTCGTGCTGCTGCGCGAAGGCCTGGCCTTCGTCGGGACCGAGCACGGTCAGCACGGTGGCGAGCGCGTCGGCCTGCATGCACTGCGGGTGCCGCACCGTGACGCTGGCCAGCGCATGCGTCACCGGCTCGCCGTCGCGCGGATCGATGGTGTGCGACCAACTGCGCCCTTCAAGCGAGCGCCGGTGCCAGCGGTCGCCCGAGGTGGCCACCGCCATGTCGGACAGGGCGATGCGTTGCGGGGTGGGCATCTCGGTGTCGACCTGCACCTGCCACGGTGTGCCGCCGGGCCGTCGGCCGATGCCGCGCAGCTCGCCGCCGATCTCGAGCAGCAGGTCGGTGAGGCCGAGCGCGCGCAGCGCGTCGACGCCATGGTCTACCGCGAAACCCTTGGCGATGCCCGACAGGTCGAGCTGCACGCCGCCGGGTTGCAGCAGCGTGTGGTCGGTGGCGTCGAAGGTCAGTCGTTGCCAGCCAACCTTCGAATGGATCGCAGCCAGCGCGTCGGGCGAGGGCGGGGCATGGTCCTGCGATGCAGCGGGCCCGAAGCCCCATCGCGCCACCAGCGCACCGACCGTCGGATCGATCGCGCCGCCACTGGTCTGCGCCCACGCGAGGGCGCACTGCATCACCTGCGCGAACTCCGGCGGCAGCACATGGCGCGAGCCGGCGGGCGCGGTGTTGAAGCGGCTGATGAGGGAGTCCGGCTCCCAGTGGCTCATCTGCGCGATCACGCGCGCAAGCGCGGCTTCGATGGCCTCGCGCACCTGCGCGAGCGGCAGCATGTGCGGGTTGTCGAAGCGCAGCGACCAGGTCGTGCCCATCGTCTGCCCGCCGAGCTGTTGAAGGCTGGCGGGATCGGCGCGACGGGGGACGGCCGCGTTGGCGTAACCGCCTGCGTGCCAGGTGCTGAACGAAAGGCCCAAGGGAGCGGGTGCTGCCGATGTCGGAGGCAGGGTCAGGGCATCACTTCCAGGGTGGCCGCGTAGCTCAGGCGGCGTTCCTTGGCTTGCGGCACGGTGGTCTTGCTGTCCTTGGTGCTGGCGTCGAGCCAGTACATGCCGGCGCTGGGCCAGGTCACGCTGAACTGGCCCTTGTCGTCGGTCTTGAGCTTGATCTCGTCGAGCTTGTCGCGGTACTGGGTGTTGCCGGCGGTCACGGTCACTTCGAGGTCCTTGGCGGGCTTGCCGTCCAGGTGCAGCGTGAAGGTCGCCTTCTCGCCCTTGGCCAGGTCGGTCGGGCTGCCGGTCGAGATCAGCTCCAGGCCTTGGCCGATGGGCTTGAGCGCCGAGGGCTTGCCGACGGTCACGAAGGTTTCGATGCGGCCAGCCGATTGCGTGATGGTCACGTCCTGCGCGTCGGCCGGGATTTCCTTGCCGATGGTTTCGGCCGTGCCGCGGGCGCGCTTGTTCTGGCCCGTGGCCTTGTCCTTCCAGGCGGCGAATGCGCCGTTGTTGACCACCGCGATGCGGTAGGTGCCCGGCTGCGCGACGTTCACGTCGAACACGTTGCGCAGCTTGAGCTTGGCCTCGGCTTCGGGCTTGACCGTGCTGCCGTCGGGCGCGGTGATCTGCAGGCCTTCCAGGCGCAGCGGCGCGTGGTTGGCAACGAACAGGTCGTTCGACACGGCGGCATCGACGCTCACGGTGTCGGCCTTCGACAGCACGGTGGTCGAGGGCAGCAGCCAGGCGTTGTGCGCCTGGGTCACAGAAGCAACGGCCGAGAGAGCGAGGGCGAGGCCGGCGGCGCGCAGGGTGAAGCGGGTCATGGTGGTCCTTGGAATGAGTGGGCGGGCGAGGGGGCAGGGCGGTCGGAAATCAGGGCTTGAGCTCGAGCTTGACCTCGCCCAGCTCTTCCTTGCCGGCAGCGACCGGTTGCGCGGCGGCGGTGGGCGGCCACTGGAACGGAATGGTCACGACCTCGCGGCCACCGACTTCGCGGGCGGCTTCCACCACCAGCTTGTAGGCGCCGGGGGCGAGCTTGGGCATCGCGCCCGTGCCTTCGGTGAAGCTCAGCTGGTGCTTGCCCGCGGGCTTGGAGGCGCCGGTCACGCCGTCGACCGGTACGGCCAGTTCACGGCCGCCGCGGCGCCACCACTGGCGCATGTCCTTGAGCCACTTGGTGCCTTCACCTTCGGGGTTGTTGGTCTTGGTGCGCACGTCGTACCAGACGGCCAGCGTGCCGGCCATCGTGCTGTCGGCGCGTTCGATCCAGGTCGCCACGTAGGGACGGTGGTACTCCGACACATTGAGCCGGGGAATCTCGATGTTGACCGACAGGCCGGCCGCAAGGGCCGGGGTCGCGAACAGCGCCGACATGGCGATCGGTGCGAGCGAGTAGCGAAGGTGCACGGGAAACCTCTTTTCCTGAATCAGCAAAAACAACGCACCGACCGATCCGTGGACTGGTCAGTGAATGAACAGCAACGCGAGCAGCACGGGCACCACCAGCCCCATGCCCACCAAGGGCCAGGTGAAGGGGCGGTTGCCCGCGTGCATCTTGAGAATGAACAGCCCGGTGACCGAGAAGACCAGCGTGGCGGCCGCGAAGATGTCGATGAACCAGCTCCAGGCCGTGCCGGTGTTGCGGCCCTTGTGCAGGTCGTTGAAGTAGGAGAGCCAGCCGCGGTCGGTGCGCTCGTATTCGACCTCGCCCTCGGGCAGGCTCAGGCGCAACCAGGCATCGCCGCCGGGGCGGGGGAGGGACAGGTAGATTTCGTCGTCCGACCATTCGGCCTCGCGGCCGGCGGTGTCGATGTCCCACTGCTTGCGCAGCCACCCTTGCAGTTCGGCAGGCAGCGGCGCCTTGCCCTGACTGGCCTTGGCGGCGGGGAGTTGCTGTTCGATGCGGGCGCGCAGGGCATCGTCGACCGTGCCGTTGTGCGTGGTGACCACCGGCTTGGCTTCGATCTGGCCCGCGTGGTTGAGCGTGAAGCCCGTGACGCTGAACAGGATCATGCCGACGAGGCAGATGGCAGAACTGACCCAATGCCACTCGTGGAGGGTCTTGAGCCAATAGGCGCGGCGGCGGTTGTCGGAGCGGGCGGGGGCAGTCATCGAAAGCGCGAATTGTAATCGTGCAGATGAGAATGACTGCTATTCAGTAGGTATGAAGTTAAGTAAAGAGCAATAAAAAATGGGACCGAAGTCCCGTTGTTTGTCGCGGCGTCGCAGCGCTGTGCTTACTCGAGCTCGCCCACCTGCAACTGCAGGTAGTTCTGCAGGCCGACGCGGTCGATCAGGTCGATCTGCGTCTCGAGGAAGTCGATGTGCTCCTCGGTGTCGTCGAGGATTTCCTGCAGCAGGTCGCGCGAGACATAGTCGCGCACCGATTCGCAATGCGCGATGCCGTCCTTGATGGTCGCCTGTGCACCGGTTTCGGCGCCGAGGTCGCAGCGCAGCAGCTCGGGCACGTCTTCGCCGATGTTCAGCTTGCCCAGGTCCTGCAGGTTGGGCAGGCCGTCGAGCATGAAGATGCGGTCCATGAGCTTGTCGGCGTGCTTCATCTCGCCGATGGATTCTTCGTATTCCTTCTTCGCCAGCTTGTCCAGGCCCCAGTGCTTGAGCATGCGGTAGTGGAGGAAGTACTGGTTGATGGCAGTCAGCTCGTTCTTGAGCTGCGCCTGCAGGTGTTCGATGACTTTGGGGTCGCCCTTCATGATTCTTTTCCTTGTTCTGAAAGCGGTGATTGTCGGAGCGCAAAGCGACCACTTGCAAGCAAACCCATGCTGCGCCGGTCTGCATGCGTGTGATGGTGATACACGTTCGTATTGACCTGGCGCAAGGCGACGCGTGACGCGATGGCAAACATAGCGGGTTCCAATACTTTCAATAGTTGATATCTATCAAAAACGATATATTGGTAGCTATACTCATGGCTCGCACTTAATTTTGTCCACCCGCAGCATCCAAGGAATCACATGTCCCTGATCAACACTCCCGTCCAACCCTTCAAGACCCAGGCCTACCTCAACGGCAAGTTCATCGACGTGTCCGACGAGTCGCTCAAGGGCAAATGGTCCGTGCTGATCTTCATGCCGGCAGCCTTCACCTTCAACTGCCCGACCGAAGTTGAAGACGCGGCCGACCACTACGCCGAATTCCAGAAGCTGGGTGCCGAGGTCTACATCGTGACCACCGACACGCACTTCTCGCACAAGGTCTGGCACGACACCTCGCCGGCCGTCGGCAAGGCCAAGTTCCCGCTGGTGGGCGACCCGACCCACACGCTGACCAACGCTTTCGGCGTGCACATCCCCGAAGAAGGCCTGGCACTGCGCGGCACCTTCGTGATCAACCCCGAAGGCATCATCAAGACCGCCGAAGTGCACTCCAACGAAATCGCTCGCGACGTGAAGGAAACCCTGCGCAAGCTGAAGGCAGCGGTCTACACCGCCGCACACCCGAACGAAGTGTGCCCGGCCAAGTGGAATGACGGCGACAAGACCATCGCCCCGTCGTTCGACCTCGTCGGCAAGATCTAAGCAGCGCCCCGCGCGAAAGCCCGGGCGCTCACGAGGCCCCGGGCTTTTTTGTCCCGAGTTGATAGTTTTCAGTTATCGAAAGAGAGTCCGCCATGCTCGACGCCAGCACCAAAGCCCAATTGAAGAGTTACCTCGAACGCGCCACGCAGCCGATCGAGATCGTTGCCTCGCTCGACGACAGCAAGGCCTCGGGCGAAATGCTGTCGCTGCTGAAGGACGTTGCCGAAGCCTCGCCGCTGGTCACGCTGACCGAAAGCCGCGACGACAACCACCGCAAGCCCTCGTTCTCGGTCAATCGCCCGAGCGAAAACCACGGCCCGCGCTTTGCCGGCCTGCCGATGGGCCATGAATTCACGTCGCTGATCCTTGCGTTGTTGCAAGTCGGCGGCTATCCGCCGAAGGTCGAACAGGCCGTGCTCGACCAGATCAAGGCACTCGACGGCGACTTCGAGTTCGAGATCTACGTCTCGCTCACCTGCCACAACTGCCCCGACGTGGTCCAGGCGCTGAACCTGATGGCCATCCAGAACCCGCGCATCCGCACCACGATGATCGAAGGCGGCACCTTCCAGGACGAAGTCAAGGAACGCCAGATCATGGCCGTGCCGACCGTGTTCCTGAACGGCACCGAGTTCGGCCAGGGTCGCATGAGCCTGGAGGAAATCCTCGCCAAGATCGACACCAGCGGTGTCGAGCGCGAAGCCGCCAAGATCGCCGCCAAGGATGCGTTCGACGTGCTGATCGTCGGTGGCGGCCCCGCGGGTGCCGCAGCTGCGGTGTATGCCGCGCGCAAGGGCATCCGCACCGGTGTCGCCTCGGAGCGCTTCGGCGGCCAGGTGCTCGACACGCTGGGCATCGAGAACTTCATCTCGATCAAGGAAACCGAAGGACCGAAGTTCGCCCATGCCCTCGAAGAGCATGTGCGCGACTACGACGTCGACATCATGAATCTGCAGCGCGCCAAGGCACTGATTCCCAATGCAGGGCCGGGCAAAGACCAGATCGAGGTGCAGCTCGAAAGCGGCGCGTCGCTCAAGAGCAAAACCGTCATCATCTCGACGGGTGCCCGCTGGCGCAACATCAACGTGCCGGGTGAGCACGAGTTCAAGAACAAGGGCGTGGCCTATTGCCCGCACTGCGACGGCCCGTTGTTCAAGGGCAAGCGCGTGGCGGTGATCGGCGGCGGCAACTCGGGCGTCGAGGCGGCCATCGACCTGGCCGGCATCGTCGGCCACGTCACGCTGATCGAGTTCGACACGCAACTGCGCGCCGACGCCGTGCTGCAGCGCAAGCTGCGCAGCCTGAAGAACGTCGACATCTTCACCAATGCGCAGACCACCGAGATCACCGGCGACCAGAAGGTCAACGGCCTGGTCTACAAGGACCGCGCAACGGGCGAGCTGAAGAAGGTCGAGCTTGAAGGCGTGTTCATCCAGATCGGCCTGGTGCCCAACACCGATTGGCTCAAGGGCACGGTCGAGCTGACGAAGCACGGCGAGATCGTCGTCGATGCGCGCGGCCAGACCTCGGTGCCCGGCGTGTTCGCGGCGGGCGATGCCACCACGGTGCCGTTCAAGCAGATCATCATCGCGGCCGGCGACGGCGCGAAGGCGGCGCTCGGTGCGTTCGATCATCTGATCCGCACATCGGCCCCTGCGTGAGTAAGTCCTAAGTGTCCTAAATTTTGGCAATGAGAATTATTCTCATACAATAAAAACAAGGGCGATCTCTTCGGTTGCCCCTCATTGCCAGCCAGGTCACATCCGCGCGGTTTTCTCTTCGCGCCTCGAGGTCCAGCAAGCAGTTCTTCAACTGTTTTCTGGACCTTTTTCGTGGCCGCTCATTTCCCTCGACCGTCTTCCCATCGACTCGCGCTGCTGCCGTGGCTGATCGCCTCGGCATTCGGCATGGCCGCTGCGCCCGCGTGGTCCCAGCAACTCGCTGCGCTCGGCGAAGTGGTGGTGAGCGGATCGCGCTCGGAACAGGCCAAGGACGACCTGCCGCTGAGCATCGAGGTCATCAACCGCCAGGACATCGAGACCAAGCAGATCCACGACATCCGCGATGCCGTGCGCGACCTGCCCAACGTGTCGGTCAAGCGCTCGCCCGCGCGTTTCGGGCTGGCGCAGGGCAACACCGGCCGCGACAGCAATGCGGGCTTCAACATCCGCGGCCTCGACGGCAACCGTGTGCTGCTGCTGACCGACGGCATTCGCACGCCGCGCAGCTACGTGTTCAGCGCCAACGCGTTCGGGCGCGACTACTTCGACATCGGCCTCGTCGAGCGCATCGAGATCATCAAGGGCCCGGCGTCGGCGCTCTACGGCTCGGACGGCCTGGCCGGGCTGGTCAACTTCATCACCCGTGAGCCCTCGTCCTTCCTGCGTGAAGGGCGCACCTTCGGCGGCAGCGCGAACATCGGCTACAGCGGCGAAGACAACGGCGTGCGCGGCGGTGTCACGCTCGCGGGCAAGGCGAACGACGTGCTCGAATGGCTCGTTTCCGCCAACCTGGGGCACGCCAGCGAACTCGAGAATCGGGGCTCGCTCAACGTGCCCAACCTCGACCGCACCACGCCCAACCCGCAGCGCGACCAGACCCGCTCGCTGCTGGCCAAGGCCATCCTCACGCCCAACGCCGACCAGCGCCACGCCTTCACCTTCGAGCACGTCGAGAAGAGCAGCCGCTACAACCTGCTGTCGGGCGTGGCCAAGCCGCCGTATGCGTCCACCTCGGTGATCGGCCTCAACGCCAAGACCGACCTCGACCGCGACCGCCTGACCTACGAAGGCCGGCTGCGCCTGAACAGCGTGGTGGCCGACAACCTGCTCGCCGTCGTGAGCTACCAGAAGGCCGGCTCGCGCGAATACATCTACGAAGACCGCTTCACCGCGGCAGACCGTACGCGCGACGTCACCTACGACGAGAACACCTGGCAATTCGGCTTGCAGGCCGACAAGACGATCCGCATGGGCAGCTGGGCGCAGAAGATCACCTACGGCCTGGACTACACGCGCACCAACGTCGAGAACCTGCAGACCGGCCTCGTGCCGCCGACCGGCGAGAGCTACCCGCTCAAGCGCTTCCCCGACACGCGCGAGACCTCGACGGCCTTCTACGTGCAGGACGAGTTCATCCACGACCGCTGGAGCATCACGCCCGGCATCCGCTTCGACCGCTTCTCGCTCGACGCGAAGCAGGCCGGCTTCAACGCGCAGGCCGTGTCGCTGTCGGGCTCGGCCGTGTCGCCCAAGCTGGGCGTGCTGTTCCGCGCCACGCCGCAGTGGAGCGTGTACGGCAACTACGCCTCGGGCTTCAAGGCGCCCAACGCGTTCCAGGTGAACAACTTCTTCGAGAACGTGATCGCCGGCTACAAGACTATTCCCAACCCGAACCTCAAGCCCGAGAAGAGCCAGAACATCGAGCTGGGCGTGCGCGGGCGCACCGGCATCCTGAGCTTCGACGTGGCGGCCTTCACCGGCGACTACAAGAACCTCATCGAGAACGACAAGCTCGTGGGCGGGCGCGGCATTCCGCGCATCGATCCGCTGATCTACCAGACCGTCAACGTCGGACGTGCGCGCATCAGCGGTTTCGAGATCAAGGGCGAGCTCGACTTCACCGAGAACGGCAACGGCTTCTCCGTGCCCTTCGCCTACGGTCGCACGCACGGCCGCGACCGCACCAACAACCGGCCGCTCAACTCGATCGACCCGCAGAAATTCAGCGCCGGCCTCAAATACCAGGCGCCGGCCTGGAGCGTGCGACTCGATGCGATCCATCATGGCGCGAAGGAGTGGGAAGACGTCGATCGCAGCGAAGTGACCACGGGCCTGCAGTTCCGCACGCCGGCGGCCACCACGCTGGACATCAGCGCGCAGTGGCGCATCCGCAAGGACCTGCGCCTGAACGCGTCGGTGACCAACCTCACCAACAAGCGCTACTGGATGTGGAGCGATGTGCGCGGGGTGACCACCACCTCGGCGATCCGCGACGCCTACACCCAGCCGGGCCGCAGCTTCAACGTGTCGCTCGTGGCGGACTTCTGATCCGCACCGCCACGCCACCGCAATCCCTCACAACAAAGGACTCCCGATGAACGCCCAAGACATCCGAACCCGTTTCGCCGAACTGCGCACCAAGGGCATGCGCCACAAGGACGCGGCCGCGGCAATGGGCCTGGCCGAAGGCGCCGCCATTGCGGCACACACCGGCGCGCACGACAAGGCGCTGCGCGCTACGCGTCTGAAGGGCCCTTGGGTCGAACTGCTGCAGGCGCTGGAGCTGTGCGGCCCCGTGCTGGCGCTCACGCGCAACGAGACCACGGTGCACGAGAAGACCGGCGTCTACGAGAAGATCTCGGGCACCGACGCCATGGGGCTCGCGGTGGGCGAGGCCATTGACCTGCGTCTGTTCTTCGGCCGCTGGCATGCGGGGTTCGCGGTCAGCGAGGCGGCGGCCAATGCCGGCGTGCCGCCGTCGCTGAGCCTGCAGTTCTTCAACCCGCAGGGCGTCGCAGTGCACAAGGTCTTCGTGCGCGACGCGACCGATCGCGATGCCTTCCAGTCGGTCATCGACACCTTCACCGCGCCCGACGAGCCGGTGCAGTTCGTGCCTGCCGAGAAGAAGGCGGCGCCGCGCGATGACAGCGCCATCGATGCGGTGGCGCTGGCCGATGCCTGGCGCGGCATGCAGGACACGCACGAGTTCTTCGGCCTGCTGAACAAGTTCGACGTGGAGCGCCAGCAGAGCTTTCGCCTCACCGAAGGCGAGTTCACGCAGCGGGCCGAGACCGGCGCGGTGCGCGAACTGCTGCACGAGGCGTCGTTCGACGGCACGCCGATCATGGTGTTCGTCGGCAGCCCCGGCTGCATCCAGATCCACTCCGGGCCGGTCGTGCGCATCGAGCCGATGGAGATGCACGGCATGCAGTGGCTCAACGTGCTCGACCCCGGCTTCAACCTGCACCTGCGCGAAGACCGCATCGCGAGCGTCTGGATCGTCCAGAAGCCGACCAGCGACGGCATCGTGACCTCGGTCGAGGCTTTCGACGGCGAGGGCGAGCTGATGGCGATGTTCTTCGGCGCGCGCAAGCCGGGCGTGCCCGAGCGCGCGGAGTGGCGCCAGATCGTGGCGAAGCTCTCGCGCCTGGCCACCTTGGAAGCACCGGCGCGATGAGCACAACCACCGTCCCGGGCGTGGTCGAGATCAAGGCCTTCGTGCCGGCGAAGGACTTCGCGCTGTCCCAGGCCTTCTATCAGGACCTGGGCTTCACCCTGGCCTCGAACGAGGACGGCATCGCGTACTTCTTCTGTGGCGGAAGCAGCTTCCTGCTGCAGGACTTCTACCTCCAGAGCCACGCAGAGAACTTCATGATGCATCTGCTCGTCGACGACGCGCTGGCCTGGTGGGCCCGTGTGCAGGCGCAGCGCCTGACCGAACGCTATGCCGTGCAGACCACGCCGCCCGCCGAACGCCCGTGGGGCATGGTCGACTTCACGCTGACCGACCCGAGCGGCGTGCTCTGGCGCATCGCGCACAACATTCCCCGACGCGACTGAGCGCGTCTTTCCTTCGCTGTCCGTGATCCCCATGACTGAACAACGAGATTCCTCCTTTCTCCTTTCTTCCTTCGCGCCGCGTCGTCGCGATGCGCTGCGCCTGCTGTCTGCCGCGGCGCTCGGCGCGGGCGCATGGCCCGCGTTCGCGCAGGACGGCAAGCGCCTGCCGCGGCTGGTGACGGTCAGCGGCGCGATCACCGAGGTGGTCTATGCGCTCGGCGCCGAAGGCCAACTGGTCGGCACCGACACGACGAGCCTGTTTCCTGCTGCGGCGCGCGCCACGCCCAAGGTGGGCTACATGCGCCAGCTGTCGGCCGAAGGGCTGCTCTCGCTGAAGCCCGACGCGATCATCGCGACCAACGAGTCGGGCCCGACCGTCGTGCTCGACCAGGTCCGCACGGCCGGCGTCAAGGTCGAGATCATCGAAGCCGATCACAGCTGGGGCGAGGTGCAGCGCAAGGTGCAGGCCGTGGGCCGCGCCGCCGCCAAGGAAGCGCAGGCGCGCGAACTGCAGGCCCGGCTCGATGCCGAATGGGTACAGGTGCAGCAGCGCATTGGCGCCGCGAAGGGGCGCAAGCCGAAGGTGCTGTTCGTGCTGTCGCACAGCGCGAGTCCGCAGGTGTCCGGCGAGAAGACGGCCGCGCATGCGGTGATCGGCTTCGCGGGCGGCGTGAATGCGCTGGGCGGTTTCCAGGGCTACCGGCCGATGACGGCCGAGGCCATGGCCAGTGCGGCGCCTGACATCATCCTCACGAGCACGCAAAGCATCGAGGCGCACGGCGGCATTGAGCGCTTCTGGCAGCGGCCCGAGCTGGCGCTCACGCCGGCATACAAGAAGCGTGCGCTGATCACGCAGGACGCCTTGCTGCTGCTGGGCTTTGGCCCGCGCCTGCCGGCTGCCATCGGCGAGTTGCACGACAAGTTCCAGGCTGCGTTGGCATGAGTCAACGGCTTGGGGCGCGTGCCGTGCTGAGCGGCAGCGTGCTGCTGCTCGTCGCGGCCTTCGCAGTGGGAGCGGTGTCGGGTGCGTATGCCATCAGCCCTTCGCAGCTGTGGAACGTGTTGACGTCGCTGGGGCAGGGCGTGAGCAATCCATCGCCCGAGCATCTCGTGTTTCTCAATATCCGCCTGCCGCGCCTCGTGCTCGGCGTGGCGGCGGGCGCGGGGCTCGGCATGGCGGGCACGCTGATGCAGGGGCTTTTCCGCAATCCGCTGGCCGACCCGGGGCTGATCGGCATCAGCAGCGGCGCGGCGCTCGCGGCCGGCGTCACCATTGTGCTGGGTGCCTGGCTGTGGCCGGTGCTGCCGCGCACGCTCGGCAGCTGGACGCTGGTGCTCATGGCCTTCGGCGGCGGCTTCGCCGTGACCTTGCTGATCTATGGCCTGTCGCGCAGCGAAGGCGGCACGCGCATGGCGCTGATGCTGCTGGCGGGCATCGCGATCAACGCGCTGGCCGGTGCCGGCCTCGGCCTGCTGAGCGTGATGGCGACCGACGAGCAGCTGCGCAGCCTGCAGTTCTGGCTGCTGGGCAGCCTCGGCGGTGCGCGCTGGAGTGCGGTCCTGCTGGTGAGTGCAGCGGTGCTGCTTGCGTGCTGGGCCGCGGCATCGCTCGCTTCGCCCTTGAACGCCATCGCGCTCGGCGAGGCGCAGGCGGCGCTGCTGGGTGTGGATGTCGAGCACATCAAGCGGCGCGCGGTGGTCATCACGGCGGTGGCGGTGGGCGCAGTGACGGCGACGACCGGGATCATCGGCTTCATCGGACTGATTGCGCCGCACTGGGTGCGCATGGTGGCGGGGCCCGACCACCGGGTTGTGCTGCCGGCCTCGGCGCTGCTGGGCGCGGCGCTGGTGCTGGCGGCCGACACGGTGGCGCGCACGGTGATGGCGCCGGCCGAGTTGCCGCTGGGCGTGCTCACGGCCTTCATCGGCGTGCCGATGTTCCTTCTGATGCTGCGGCATTTCAGGGGGCGCATATGAAGACGGCAGTGCAGGGGGCGCTGTCGTGCACCGGCGTCGAGGTGCGTATCGGCGCGAAGACACTGCTCGCGAATGCGTCGGTCGAACTGGTGCCGGGCCGTGTGACTGCGATCCTCGGCCCGAACGGCGCGGGCAAGTCGACGTTGCTGTCGGTGCTGGCCGGCCAGCGCGAACCGACGCAGGGCAGGGCGACACTGGATGGCCGGTCGCTGGCGGACCACGGCATGCCGACGCTCGCATTGCGCCGGGCGCTGATGCCGCAGGAAAGCGCGGTCGCCTTCGATTTCACGGCGCAGGACATCGTCGCGCTTGGCCGCTACCCGCACCGTCGCGCGCCGACCCGTGACGAGGACGCGATCATGGCCGAGGCGATGGCGCTGACCGACGTCACTGCGTTGGCGCCGCGCATCCTCAATACGTTGTCGGGGGGCGAAAAGGCGCGGGTCCATCTGGCGCGGGCGCTGGCCCAGCTCTGGCATCCGCGGCCCGACGGCGCGAGCCGCTGGCTGTTGCTCGACGAACCGACCGCGGCGCTGGACCTCGCGCACCAGCATTCGGCGATGCGCCTGCTGCGCGCCTGGGCGGCGCGGGGTGTGGGCGTGGTGGCCGTGTTGCACGACCTGAACCTCGCGCGGCGCTATGCCGACGAGGTGGTGGTGCTGGGCGCGCCCGAGGGGCTGCGCCAGGGGGCGACTGCCGAGGTGTTGCAGCCGGCGCTGATCGAGGCCGTCTGGCGCATGCCCTGCCAACCGGTGACCGGCGCGGATGGCGTCACGCAGTATCTGTTCGGGTAGTCGCTTGGCGGGCGGTGTTTGCTATTGAAAAAGTAGCGGCTCAATAGACCAGCCGCTCCGGCCGCAGCTCCTGGAGGATCGTGGTGGCGATCTCCTCGATCGACTTGGTGGTCGTCGAGAGCCACCGGATGCCGGCGCGCCGCATCATGGCCTCGGCCTCGCTGACCTCGTGGCGGCAGTTTTCCAGACTGGCGTAGCGCGAATCGGGCCGGCGTTCGTTGCGGATCTCGCTCAGCCGCTCGGGCTGGATCGTCAGGCCGAAGATCTTCTTGCGGTGCGGGCTCAGCGCCGGCGGGAGCTGGCGGCGGTCGAAGTCTTCGGGAATCAGCGGGTAGTTGGCTGCCTTCAGGCCGTGCTGCATCGCCAGGTAGAGCGAAGTCGGCGTCTTGCCGCTGCGGCTCACGCCGACCAGGATCACGTCGGCGCCCTCGAGGTCGCGGTGGCTCTGGCCGTCGT
Source organism: Acidovorax cavernicola (assembly GCF_003581445.1). Classification (NCBI taxonomy): domain Bacteria; kingdom Pseudomonadati; phylum Pseudomonadota; class Betaproteobacteria; order Burkholderiales; family Comamonadaceae; genus Acidovorax; species Acidovorax cavernicola. The sequence goes on from NZ_QXMN01000049.1 coordinate 18,814, forward strand.
CGTGCTGCAGGCTGAAGTCGATGGCCGCGATGCGGTCGTTGTAGGCCTTGCTCTTGCTGACGTCGCTGAAGCGCCCGATGCGGTGGTTCGACTTCATGGCCAGCTCGATCTCGAGCGGTCGCACGAAGGTACCGAACATGTCGAGCAACATGCCCTTGCAGCCCGTTTCGATCACGCCCAGCACGTCCATGTTGGCCAGCGTGGTGAAGACGATGGGCCGCACACCCTCGATCTCGGCCGTGTGGTTGATCTGCCGCACCGCCTGGTGCGCCTTATCGACCGTGTCGGTGAACGGCAGCCGCACGTGGCGCGGCTTCATCTCGAACTGGGCCAGAACGGCGTTGCCGAAGGTTTCGGCGGTGATGCCGGTGCCATCGGAGACGAAGAAAACGGTGCGTGTATGCATGGTGTTGCTTTTGCGGCGGGGTCTGCGGCGTGCGCGACCTGCCACGCCTACAATCCGGGCCATTATCGGGAATCCGCTTTCCCAACCCCCAATTCTTTCCATGCACACCGCGACCGCACCCAAAGCAACGACAACGATCGTGCCGCGCCGTCTGCATGCAGCGCCGGTTTCAACTTCTGGAGCTTCCCCATGTCTGCACTTTTCGAGGCGACCGCACTGGTCGTACCATTTGAAAACCTGAGGATGACCGACGTCGAGGCGGTTGGCGGCAAGAACGCCAGCCTCGGCGAAATGATCTCGCAGCTGCCTACCCAGGGCGCCAGCGGCGTGCGGGTGCCGACCGGTTTTGCGACCACGGCCCACGCATTCCGCCAGTTCCTGGCGCATGACGGCTTGGCCGACAAGATCAGCAAGCGCCTTGCTGCGCTGGACACCGAAGACGTGCGCGCCCTGGCCGCGGCCGGCGCCGAGATCCGCGCCATGGTCGAGGCCCAGCCGTTCCCGGCCGACCTGCAGAAAGCCATCGGCGAAGCCTTCGCCACGCTGAGCGCCGGCAATCCCGCCGCCTCGTTCGCCGTGCGCTCGTCCGCCACCGCGGAAGACCTGCCCGACGCCTCGTTCGCCGGTCAACAGGAAACCTTCCTGAACGTGGTCGGCATCGAGGACGTGCTGCACAAGATGAAGGAGGTGTTCGCCTCCCTCTACAACGACCGCGCCATCAGCTACCGCGTCCACAAGGGCTTCGAGCACGACGTGGTCGCGCTGTCGGCTGGCGTGCAGCGCATGGTGCGCTCCGACCTCGGCGCCGCCGGCGTGATGTTCACCATCGACACCGAGTCGGGCTTCGAAGACGTGGTGTTCATCACCTCGAGCTACGGCCTGGGCGAGACGGTGGTGCAGGGCGCCGTGAACCCCGATGAGTTCTACGTGCACAAGCCGACCCTCAAGGCCGGCAAGAAGGCCGTCATCCGCCGCAACCTCGGCTCCAAGCTGATCCAGATGGAGTTCGCCACGCCTGAAGAGAAGAAGGCGAGCGGCAAGCTGGTGAAGACCACCGACGTCAAGGCCGAGCAACGCAACCGCTACTCGCTGAGCGACGCGGACGTCGAGCAGCTGGCCAAGTACGCAGTGGTCATCGAAGAGCACTATGGCCGCCCGATGGACATCGAGTGGGGCAAGGACGGCACCGACGGCCTGCTCTACATCCTGCAGGCACGCCCCGAGACCGTGAAGAGCCAGCAGCAAGGCAAGGCCGAGCAGCGCTACAAGCTGCTGGGCAAGGGCGCCGTGCTGGCCGAAGGCCGTGCGATCGGCCAGAAGATCGGCACGGGCGCCGTGCGCATCGTGCACAACATCAGCGAGATGGACCAGGTCCAGGCCGGCGACGTGCTCGTCACCGACATGACCGACCCCAACTGGGAGCCCGTGATGAAGCGCGCGGCCGCCATCGTCACCAACCGCGGCGGGCGCACCTGCCATGCGGCCATCATTGCGCGCGAACTCGGCATTCCGGCCGTGGTCGGCTGCGGCGACGCCACCGACTTGCTGAAGGACGGCACGCTCGTCACCGTGAGCTGCGCCGAGGGCGACACCGGCTTCATCTACGACGGCCTGCTCGAGACCGAAGTCACCGAAGTGCAGCGCGGCGTGATGCCCGAGATCGACCTCAAGGTCATGATGAACGTGGGCAACCCCCAGCTCGCCTTCGACTTCGCCCAGCTGCCGAACCACGGCGTGGGTTTGGCGCGCCTGGAGTTCATCATCAACAACAACATCGGCGTGCACCCGAAGGCGATCCTCGACTACCCGAACGTCGACAACGACCTGAAGAAGGCCGTCGAATCGGTGGCCCGCGGCCATGCCTCGCCGCGCGCGTTCTACGTCGACAAGGTGACCGAAGGCGTCGCGACCATCGCTGCCGCGTTCTGGCCCAAGCCCGTCATCGTGCGCCTCTCGGACTTCAAGTCGAACGAGTACCGCAAGCTGATCGGCGGCAGCCGCTACGAGCCCGAGGAAGAAAACCCGATGCTGGGTTTCCGTGGCGCCGCGCGCTACCTGAGCGCCGACTTCGGCGAGGCCTTTGCCATGGAGTGCGAGGCGCTCAAGCGCGTGCGCAACGACATGGGCCTGACCAACGTGCAGATCATGGTGCCCTTCGTGCGCACCCTGGGCCAGGCCGAGCGCGTGACCACGCTGCTGGGCGAGCACGGCCTGAAGCGCGGCGAGAACGCGCTCAAGCTGATCATGATGTGCGAGGTGCCGAGCAACGCGGTCCTGCCGGAAGAGTTCCTGAAGTTCTTCGACGGCTTCTCGATCGGCTCGAACGACCTGACCCAGCTCACTCTGGGCCTGGACCGCGACTCCGGCCTCGAGCTGCTGGCGGCCGACTTCGACGAGCGCGACCCGGCCATCAAGGCACTGCTGAGCCGCGTCATCAAGGCTTGCAAGGCCGAAGGCAAGTATGTCGGCATCTGCGGCCAGGGGCCCAGCGACCACCCGGACTTCGCGCTGTGGCTGGCGGAGCAGGGCATCGAATCGATCTCGCTGAACCCTGACAGCGTGATCGACACCTGGCAGCAACTGGCCCAGCGAGGCTGAGCCAGCGTGCGGCGGGCATGCCTCCGGGCATGTGCCGCCGCGTGATGCAACACGGCGAATGGCGGAAATCCCCATGGGGGATTCCCCCGTGCCCGCCTGCGCAGATGAAACAAAGTGCGTTTCCGGTGTCAGACTCGTGACATTCGCAGGCGGCGCACCCCGGCTGCCTGCCTGAGGCGACGCCGACCCGTCGGGGCCTGTGTCAGCACTTCGCCGGAGACCCCCATGATTCTTGTCAAGACGGAAGCCGGACAGCAGGTCCTCAAGGACCGCTCGGTGCCGTTGACGCCGCGCCAGCGCTCGGCGTTCATCCAGTTCGACGGCAAGCGCTCGATCGACGACGTGCTGGCATCGGGCCTGGGCATCGGGCGTGAAGAGGTCGAGCAGATGATCGCGCTGGGCCTGCTGGAGCCCTTGGGCGGCCAGCCGGTCGCCGCGCCCACGGCTGTGGCGGCAGCTCCGGCGGCCGTCGCTGCGGCTTCCGGACGCAGCCGGCAGCAGCGCTACAAGGACGCGTACCCCATCGCCACCCGGCTGACCGGCAGTTTGGGTCTGATGGGTTTCCGTCTCAACCTCCAGGTCGAAGGCACGACCAGCTACGAAGACCTCCTGGCGCTGGCGCCCAAGATCCGCGCCGCTGTGGGCCCCGAGAAGGCTGCCGCGCTCGACAAGGCCCTGAACGACTGAGGTGCCTTGCCGGATCGCGGAAGACAGGGCTATAATCGCCGGCTTTGCCTTGCCATACCGCGCCCGACGCTGCGGGTGGCTTTTCCTCTTCTACGGAAGAATCCACAAGGAGTGCCATGCGTCACTACGAAATCATCTTGCTCATCCACCCGGATCAGAGCGAACAAGTTCCGGCCATGCTGGAGCGCTACAAGGGCCTGATCACGGCCGGCGGCGGCAAGGTCCACCGCGTTGAAGACTGGGGCCGCCGTCAGCTGGCCTACCAGATCAACAAGCTCAACAAGGCCCACTACCTGTGCGTCAACATCGAAGCTGAACAAGCCGTGATGGGTGAACTGGAACACGCGTTCAAGTTCAACGATGCCGTGCTGCGTCACCTGACCGTCCAGAAGAAGAAGGCCGACACCGGTCCTTCGTCGATGATGAAGACGGTCGAGCGCGAAGAGGCCCGCAAGGCCCAGCAGGCCGAATACGCCGCCAACAACAACTGATGGCGTGACGGCTGCCGCTGCGGCGAACGGAGTCAACCAGCTTCTGCTGACCGCCTCTGTCGCCGAACTCGGAACCCTGCGATACACGCCAGCCGGCCTGCCCGCCATCGATCTGAAGCTCGACCATGAGTCGACGCTCCAGGAGGCGGGGAAGCCCCGGCAGGTGAAGACGGCCCTCAAGGCCGTTGCGTTCGGCGCCCTCGCCGAGCGGCTCGCAGCGCAGTCGATGGGAAGTCTCTGGCGATTTCAGGGGTTTCTCGCGACACCGGGCAACGGCAAGCATCCGGTCCTGCACATCCAGGATTTTCAGCAAGATTAATTTTCGACAAGAGGTCCTCCAATGGCCACGTTCAAGAAATTCAACAAAGACAAGCGCCCGAAGCGCAACACCCAGTCGCTGCTGTTCAAGCGCAAGCGCTTCTGCCGTTTCACCGTCGCTGGCGTCGAAGAAATCGACTACAAGGACATCGACACGCTGCGTGACTTCATCAGCGAAAACGGCAAGATCATTCCCGCACGCCTGACCGGCACGCGCGCGATCTACCAGCGTCAGCTGAACACCGCCATCAAGCGCGCGCGCTTCCTGGCCATGGTGCCGTACAGCGACCAGCACCGCGTCTAAGAAGGAGCACACACCATGCAAATCATTCTTCTGGACAAGGTTCTGAACGTCGGCAGCCTGGGCGACATCGTCAAGGTCAAGGACGGCTACGCACGTAACTTCCTGATCCCCTCGGGCCGCGCCCGTCGCGCCACTGCTGCCAACAAGGCCGAATTCGAAGCCAAGCGCGTCGAACTCGAAAAGGCTGCAGCCGCCAAGCTGGCCGAATCGCAAGCCCAGGGCGAGAAGCTCGCCGGCTCGACCGTCAAGCTGACCCAAAAGGCTGGCGTGGACGGCCGTCTGTTCGGTTCGGTCACCAACGGTGACATCGCCGAAGAGCTGAACAAGCAAGGCTACAAGGTTGCCAAGTCGCAAGTGCGTCTGCCCAACGGTCCGATCAAGATCGTTGGCGACAACACCGTGAGCGTCTCGCTGCACACCGACGTGGTCGTCGAGATCACCGTCACGGTCTACGGCGAAACCGCCTGATCGTTCGCAGCGCCCGGTGCGCTGACGCAAGAAAGCCGCCTTCGGGCGGCTTTTTCTTTTCTGCGCGCGAGTTGTCCCGCGTGCCGCACCGGAAGTTCACCGTTTATTAACAACTTTGTCCACACACGCCAGGCCCGGCGCGGCTTAGCATGCAGGGTTGCAAGGGAAGTCCATGTCCGCCGTTTTTTCCTATGCCGACAATGATTCGTCGGCCGACCGCCAGATCGCGCAGTTGCGCATTCCGCCTCATTCCATCGAGGCCGAATCCAGCGTGCTGGGCGGCTTGCTGCTGGACAACGGCGCCTGGGACCGCATGGGCGACCTGCTGGTCGACGGCGACTTCTACCGCCATGAGCACAAGCTGATCTATGCAGCCATCGGCGGGCTGATCAATGCCAGCAAGCCGGCTGACGTGATCACGGTCTTCGAGCAGCTGCAGAACCTCGGCAAGGCCGATGACATCGGCGGCTTGGTCTACCTGAACTCGCTCGCGCAGTACGTGCCGAGCGCGAGCAACATCCGGCGCTACGCCGAGATCGTGCGCGACCGCTCCATCCTGCGCAAGCTCGTGTCGGCCAGCGACGAGATCGCGACCAACGCCTTCAATCCGCAGGGCAAGCCGGTCGACAAGATCCTCGACGAAGCCGAGCAGAAGATCTTCAACATCGGCGAAGAAGGCTCGCGGATGAAGCAGGGCTTCCAGAGCATGGATGCCCTGGTGGTCGATCTGCTCGATCGTGTGACCGAGATGGCCGAGAACCCGAACGACATCACGGGCGTGCGCACCGGCTTCAACGACTTCGACAAGATGACGTCGGGCCTGCAGCCGGGCGACATGATCGTGCTGGCCGCGCGCCCCTCGATGGGCAAGACCTCGCTCGCGATCAATATCGCCGAGCACGTAGCGCTCGAAGAGGGGCTGCCGGTGGCGGTGTTCTCGATGGAAATGGGCGCGGCCCAGCTGGCGGTGCGTATCGTGGGCTCCATCGGCCGCATCGACCAGGGCCACCTGCGCACCGGCAAGCTCAGCGACGAAGAGTGGCCGCGGCTGACCGAGGCCATCGAAAAGCTGCGCACGGTGTCGCTGCACATCGACGAGACGCCGGGTCTCTCGTCCAGCGAATTGCGTGCGAATGCGCGCCGGCTGGCACGCCAGTACGGGCGCCTCGGCCTGATCGTGGTCGACTACCTGCAGCTCATGTCCACCAGCAGCTCGGGCGACGAGAACCGCGCCACGGCCGTGGGCGAAATCTCGCGTGGCCTGAAGATGCTGGCCAAGGAGCTGAAGTGCCCGGTGATCGCGCTGTCGCAGCTCAGCCGCGGCGTGGAAGCGCGTACCGACAAGCGCCCGATGATGAGTGACTTGCGGGAGTCCGGTGCCATCGAGCAGGACGCGGACATCATCATGTTCATCTATCGCGACGACTACTACAACAAGGAGTCGAAGGAGCCGGGCGTGGCTGAAGTGATCATCAGCAAGCACCGGAATGGCCCGACCGGCACCGTGAAGCTGGCCTTCCTGAAGCCGATCACGAAGTTCGAGAACCTGGTGGGTTACAGCAACAACGACGAGTACTGATCGGCCCGATCGACCGCAGGGAAGGTCGTCAGCTGGCACTGCTGCCGGGCTCGGATGGCAGCGCTGGCGGTTTTTGCGGCCACTCCTTGCATCGCTCGGCCTCGGCCTTCACCTGTCGCAGCAGGTCGGCCAGCGTCTTGCCCGGCTCGTCCTGAAATCGCGTCGCGAGCACCTCCACCGCCTCCATGCGGTCGACGCGGAAGCCGCGGAAATCGTTGCGCAGCTCGCACCACGTCGAGAGCGTCCAGACCTTGCCCCAGTAAAAGCAGCCCAGCGGCCGCACCGTGCGCTCGCTGGCGTCGCCCGAGACATCGCGGTAGTGCAGCCGCAGCTTCTGGCGCGCCTCCACGGCCTCGCGCAGCGTCTGCAGCCGGGTGCGCAGGGCATCGTCGAGGCCAAGGGCGGGTGCATACAGTGCCAGCGCCTCGGCCGAAACGCGCGCCGCCGGCGGCAGCACCGACAGGATCTTGCCCAGGCCCGTCTCGATGTTGCGCGCCATTGCCGGATCGACCCAGCTCTGGGTCATGCGCGCAGCAGCCACGAGCGCCGATGCCTCATCCTGCGTGAACATCAGCGGCGGCAGTTCGAAGCCGGCGCCCAGCCGATAGCCGACACCGGCTTCGCCTTCGATCGGCACGCCTTGGTGCTGCAGGTCGGCCACGTCGCGGTACACCGTGCGCTCCGACACCTCCAGGCGCTGCGCCAGGAAGGCGGCCGTGGTGAGGCGGCGGCCGCGGATGAGCTGCACGAGCTGGAAGAGGCGGTCGGCGCGGCGCATCAACGCGTTCCGACGAGCTTCTGGGCGAAGTCCTCGACAAAGTAGCGCTTGCCGCGCTGGACCACCGTGTGGCCTTCGGCCTCGAGCCGCGACATCTGGGCCTCGATGCCGCCCGGGTATTTGGGGTTGAGCTCGCCGCCGATCTTGAGGGTGCGCCAATAGGGCGTATGCGGCGTGCCCGGCGCGTGGCTGGCGCCGGTCATCGCTTCCTCGGTGGCATGGGCCACCATGTGCGCGAAGATGGCCGTGGTCACGGTGCAGCCGATGGTGGCGTGGTGGCGCGCCGCGATTTCTTCGCCGATGCCGAACACGGTCGCGAGCCGGCCTTCGGGAACGCCGCGCATGGCCTCCTCGACCTCACCTGGCGAGGGCGTGGCGATGGTGCCCTCGCCATGGCGCGCGCGCATGGCCGGGGGAATGGCCTTCACGTTCGGCAGGTTCGGGTAGCCGGCCAGCCTGTCGCGCCAGCCCTTGCGTGTGCTCATGAGACTCCGATGTGGATCGCTACGGCGTCCGGCCCCTCATAGACTTCGAAATCGCTGCGGTAGCGGCGAACGACTTCCGGGTGCGCCTCGAAATACTGCCAGATGCGCTGCCAGGTGGCGATCACCATCTGCGGCATCTCGCCGCGGCCGGTGAACACGAGGTAGTCGCCGGACTCGATGGCGACGCTGTCCGCACCGGCCGAGACGGCCACGCCGGCCGTCACGTCGAAAGCGCCGTGCGCGTCCGATTCGTAGGCGGAGTAGACGCTGAAGATGCGGGTGTCCCCGGTGCGCTGCGGCGTCGACTCGTAGGTCTGCTCGCCGAAGAAGCGGTTCCACAGCGCGCCGATGCGCGCGGTGGCGGGGTCGTTCTCTTCACGGTTGGTGGTGCGCGCCGTGAGGCCCGAGACCCGGAAGGCGTCGTGGTGTTGGCGGAGGGGTTCCATGGGATGTGATTCCTGAAATATCGGATGGGTTGGGAGAGGCTCAGAACAGGAGCGCTTTGGGCTCAGCCTTCATCGTCTGCGCGATCAGTTTCATGTCGGTGTCGGTGATGTCGAACAGTCCGAATCGGAATTTGTAGCCCCATTGCCTGGGGGTTTCGATGAAGGCGAGGCGTTCGATCAGTGGCGCGATGGGCGCCTCGTGCGCGGCGGCGTAGGCCACGTCGCGGCGCCACGGGACGAAGCCGTTGCCCATGTCGAACTCGTACGGGTCACCGGGCTGGACGATGCCGAGCGCCACGAAGCTCTGCAGCCTGTCCGTGCCGCCGAACACCGTGGCCGGCGAATAGTAGGCCACGCGGTCGCCCGCCGCCACGCGCTTGAGCGGCGCGAGCTTGCCGTGGCCCACCTGCATGAACCCGAGTGGCCGGTGATCCCGGCCGCGCCGGGCATGCTCGGCGCTGGCGACTGCAATCCAGTTGCGCTGTGCCATGGTGTATCAGGCTTGGGCGTGCAGGCCGACTTCGTTGCCTTCGGTGTCGCGCAGATGGGCGATGAAACCCATGCCCGGTGGCAGAGCGGACTTGGGCGCCACGATCTGTCCGCCCGCAGCCTCGACGCGCGAGAGCACGGCATCGATGCTGGGTGCACAGTCCAGGTAGATGCGGATGCCGGTGCCTGCACCCGCAGCGCCTGTCGCGCCGGCCTGTAGCGCGCCGCCGGTGGCGGGGTCGTCGTAAGGGAAGATGGCCAGCGTCTCGCCGCCGAAGGCTTCGCGGCGCAGCTTGCGCGCCAGCACGGTTTCGTAGAAGGCCTGGGCGCGATCCAGGTTGGCGACGGGGATCTCGAACCAGGTGATGGCGTTGGTGGTCATGAAGGACTCTCTTTCGTTCGTTGTGTTGGAAGGAGCCTGCATGGTGCGAGCCGCCTCCTGACAACGTCTTGTCAGTAGCCTGTCATGGCGGGCGAAAAAAAGCCCGCGATGCTCCGGGAGCATGCGCGGGCTTGGGTCGGCCGGTGCCGGCGCGTTTAAAGCACGTCGCTCGCGAAATCCGCCAGCCGCGAGCGCTCGCCCCGTGCCAGCGTGATGTGCCCACCGTGCGGCCAGCCCTTGAACTTGTCGACGGCGAAGGTCAGACCCGACGAGCCTTCGGTGAGGTAGGGCGTGTCGATCTGCGCGAGGTTGCCCATGCAGATGATCTTCGTGCCGGGGCCGGCGCGGGTGATCAGCGTCTTCATCTGCTTGGGCGTGAGGTTCTGTGCCTCGTCGATGATCACGTACTTGTTCATGAAGGTGCGCCCGCGCATGAAGTTCATGCTCTTGACCTTGATGCGGCTGCGGATCAGCTCGTTGGTGGCCGCGCGGCCCCATTCGCCGGCGCCGCCGCCGTCGCCCTTGGCCAGGAACTCGAGGTTGTCGTCGAGCGCCCCCATCCAGGGGCCCATCTTTTCTTCTTCGGTGCCGGGCAGGAAGCCGATGTCTTCACCGACGCTCACGGTGGCGCGGGTCATGATGATCTCGGTGTAGCGGCGGTCGTCGAGCACCTGCGTGAGGCCGGAGGCCAGCGCCATCAGGGTCTTGCCGGTGCCGGCGGTGCCGGTCAGCGTGACGAAGTCGATCTCCGGGTCCATCAGCAGGTTCATCGCGAAGTTCTGCTCGCGGTTGCGCGTGTTCACGCCCCACACGGCGTTCTTGCCCGAGCTGTAGTCCTTGAGCGTCTTGAGCACCGCGGTCTTGTCGCGGATCTCGGTGACGCGCGCATACATGCTCGGCTCGCCCGGCGCCTCGAAGAAGACGAACTGGTTGATGTAAAGGTTGGGCACGATCGGGCCGCTGACCCGGTAGAAGGTGCTGCTGCCGCTTTGCCAGCTTTCGACGGTCTTGCTCTGGCGGGTCCAGAAGTCGGGCGGGAGCGCCATCGAGCCGGCGTACAGCAGGTCGCCGTCTTCCAGCGTCTTGTCATTCTGGTAGTCGTCGGCGGCCAGGCCCAGCGCGCGCGCCTTGACGCGCATGTTGATGTCCTTCGACACCAGCACCACTTCCTGCTTCGGCTTGCCCGGGCGGTCCTTGGCGTACTCGTCGCGCAGCGCATGCACGACGCCCAGGATCTGGTTGTCGGCCTTGCCCTGGGGCAGGCTGATCGGCAGCGAGTAGTCGAGCGGGGCGGTCTGGAAGAACAGCCGGCCGCCGGCCTCCCGGTGACCGGTGGTGTCGAGTTTCAGGCCCTTGTCGATGTCGGCGTCCTGAGCGGCGGCCAGGGCGTCGAGGGTGCGGCTGGTCTGGCGGCCGTTGCGCGCGACTTCGGTCGTGCCCTTCTTGTGGCCGTCGAGTTCTTCCAGCACGATCATCGGTAGGAAGATGTCGTGCTCTTCGAAGCGGAACAGGCACATCGGGTCGTGCAGCAGCACGTTCGTGTCGAGCACGAACAGCTTGGCCGGGCCGGTGGACTTGCGCTTGGGGCGCGCCGGGGGCTGGGGTGCGGCGACGGGTGTGGCGACCGCAGGGGCGGGCGCGGGCACGCGTGTCTCGACCTGCACCATTGCAGGTTGCTGCTGCTGCGGTGCGCTCACCGGTGCCGACGTGGGCGCCGGGACGGGCGCGGCCTTGGTTTTCGAGCGACGTGCCGGACGCGCGGCAGGCGCATCGCCGCCGCCTTCCGTGCCGAGGTTGTCGAACAGCTCGAGGGGCTGCGGTCCGCTCTTGCCAGAGGCGCCGTCGCGCGAATCGCCGGAGCGGCGCGAGTTTCTGTGCGAAGGACGGGCGGGTGCGTCGATGGCGTCCGGCGAGAGCAATGCAGCGCGTTTCGTGGGGGCGGGAGGCAATGGCATGGGTCAGGTCGCTCGCAAGGAAGAAAGAGGAGAGCCGGAAAACGAAAAAGCCGCCTGTAGACCCAGGCGGCTTCGTTCGGAGGATGCGGTCGTGGAGCTCAACGGCATGAGGCCATTATGCACACCGCAAAAGACGCACCGGAGGCTCTTTGCACGCCGCGTGGGGCAATTCCCACGCCTTGGAGCAAAAGCGCACGCCCGGTGACCTGCGGCGCGATCAGGCGGCCTTCTTGAGCGCCTTGACGGCCTTGAGCACGTCTTCGACATGGCCCGGAACCTTGAGCCCGCGCCATTCGGCCTTCAGGATGCCGTCGGCGCCGATCAGGAAGGTGCTGCGCTCGATGCCCTTGACCTTCTTGCCGTACATGATCTTGTTCTTGACCACGCCGAACATGTGGCACATCTTTTCTTCGGTGTCGGCGATCAGTTCGAAGGGGAGTTCGAGCTTGGCTTTGAATTCGTCGTGCGACTTCATATTGTCGCGGGACACGCCGAAGACCGTGGCGCCGGCTTTTTCGAAGTCTTTGTAGTGGTCGCGGAACTGCATCGCTTCGGTCGTGCAACCCGGAGTGTTATCTTTCGGGTAAAAATACATGACCAGCACGTGGCCGAGATGCGAGGTGTTCGAAACCTTGATCCCGCCCGTGGCGTTGGCGTCGAATTCAGGAATGGGTTTGTTGACAACGATCGCCATGAAACTTGTTTTCTCCGTTAGATTCCGCTCTCCGAGCCCTCTCAGCCCGTTTCAGGCTTGCTCGATGAATGGAGGATTGGTCGTTGCTAACTTTGGGTAGCTGGCCTGTTCGCAACCCGCTATTTTACCTCGAAAACCCCTCTCTCAGTTGCCGGCCGGGCTCTCGATCAGCAGGGCGGCGATCACGTGCCGGCCTTCGCCAGCCAGGATGTTGTAGGTTCGGCAGGCCGCCGGGGTGTCCATGGTTTCCACGCCAGTGCGCTTGGCCATCAGGGGTTGCAGCCAGGCAGGCTGGGGAAAGCGGATGCGGTGGCCGCTGCCGAAAATGACCAGTTCGGCGCCCAAGGAGGCCAGTTGCGCGAAATGTTCGGCCCCCAGCTGGTCGAAATGCGTGCAATTCCATGCAAAACGTTCGCCACGCGAACCCACGACCACGCTGCCTTCGACTTTTTCGTTGTTGATCGCGACCCAGCCGGGGCCGTGTGCGGTGAGGGTCTGGACGTCGGATTTGTCGGGCTGGAGCTTCATCGGGGCACTGGGAACTGTGGTCAAATTATAGGTTTTCCCTAGTGACACGAGGCCCGCAGGGGCCTTTGACCTTCGAGTAAACCCGCCCGGGAGGGCCCTTTGAAGCAGCTCAAGAAATCGGCCAAGCTGGCCAACGTCCTCTATGACATCCGCGGTCCCATCATGGACGCCGCCAAGCAGATGGAGGAAGAAGGCCAGAAGATCATCAAGCTCAACATCGGCAATCTGGCCGTGTTCGGGTTCGATGCGCCTGAGGAGATCCAGCAGGACATGATCCGCAACCTGCCGAATTCGGCGGGCTACTCGGACAGCAAGGGCGTTTTCGCGGCGCGCAAGGCCGTGATGCACGAGACCCAGAAGCAGGGCATCGCGGGCGTCACGCTCGACGACATCTACCTGGGCAACGGCGCCAGCGAGCTGATCGCCATGTCCACCAATGCGCTGCTCAACGACGGCGACGAGTTGCTGCTGCCGGCCCCCGACTATCCGCTGTGGACCGCCTCCACGAGCCTGTCGGGCGGCACGCCGGTGCACTACCTGTGCGACGAGGACAACGGCTGGATGCCGAACCTGGCCGACATCCGCGCCAAGATCACGCCGCGCACCAAGGGCATCGTGGTCATCAACCCGAACAACCCGACCGGCGCACTCTATTCCGACGAGCTGCTCAAGAGCCTCGTCGAGATCGCACGCGAGCACGGCCTCGTGATCTTCGCCGACGAGGTCTACGACAAGGTCCTGTACGACGGTGTCAAGCACACGGCCATCGCCAGCCTGTCGACCGATGTGCTCACGCTGACCTTCAACTCGCTCTCCAAGAGCTACCGTTCATGCGGTTACCGCGCCGGCTGGCTCGTGGTGTCGGGCGACAAGCGCAGCGCGCGTGACTACATCGAGGGCCTGAACATGCTCTCGAACATGCGCCTGTGCGCCAACGTGCCGGGCCAGTGGGCCATCCAGACGGCGCTGGGCGGCCACCAGAGCATCAACGACCTCGTCTGCGAAGGCGGGCGCCTGCGTCGCCAGCGCGACCTGGCCTACGAGCTGATCACTGCCATTCCCGGCGTGAGCTGCGTCAAGCCCAGCGCCGCGCTCTACATGTTCCCCAAGCTCGATCCGGCGATCTATCCGATCGCGGACGACCGCCAGTTCTTCCTCGAACTGCTGAAGGAAACCCGCGTGATGCTGGTGCAGGGCACCGGCTTCAACTGGGCCACGCCGGATCACTTCCGCATCGTGTTCCTGCCCCACGAAGACGACTTGCGCGAGGCCATCAACCGCATCGCGAAGTTCCTGGAGCAGTACCGGTTGCGTCGCAAGACGGGACCATGAAATCCGCCTGCGTCGCTGCCGCGCTGTTGCTGGGCGCACTGTCTGTCGGCGCGGCCGGGAAGGAGCCGGTCTCCTTCTCGCACAACGACTGGGAACTGGCCTGCGACAACACGCGCACCTGCCGCGCCGCGGGTTATCAGTCGGACCACACCAGGCCATCGGAACCGGTATCGATGCTCCTGACCCGCCCCGCGGGGCCCAACACGGCCATCGAGGTCCAGTTGCAGGTGGGTGGCGGCAGCGAGGTCAAGGGCCCGCTGCGGTTCAAGGTCGGCAAGGTCACCATTTCCGGCCTTGAGGCCGACACCGCCAGCTTCGATGCCGGGCAGGTCCGCGCGATCCTTCCCGAACTGCTCAAGGGCGACGAGGCGACCGTGACGGCCCCCGGTGGCAACCAGTGGACGCTGTCGCTCGCCGGCCTCAATGCGGTGCTGCTGAAGATGGACGAAGCGCAAGGCCGCATCGGCACGCCGGGCGCGCTGGTGCGCAAGGGCTCCAGGCCCGAGACTTCCGTGCTGCCGCCGGTGCCCGCACCCTTCGTCCGCACGGTCACTCCCGTGAAGGCACGCGCCGGTGACGATGCGCTCGCCGCGCGCATCTTTCCATCGCTCGACCTGAGCGAGGCCGCGGAGTCCTGCAACAACCGGGACCGGCTCGACGCCAAGGCGATTGCTGTCTCGCGCCTGACGAACACCAAGGTGCTGCTGTCGCTGGGTTGCGGCATGGGCGCCTACAACTATTCCAGCCTGCTCTGGATCGCCAACGACAAGCCGCCCTATGCGCCGGTCGCCCTCGAGGCCAACGGCGAATTCGGCGCGGGCGACGGTAGCGTCACCTCTTCCATGAAGGGCCGTGGCGTCGGCGACTGCTGGTCCAGTGAAATCTGGCACTTCAACGGCACGGGCTTCGTGCGGACCAGCGCGTCCAGCGACGGCATGTGCCGTGGCTTCGCGGGCGGCGCCTGGAATTTGCCCCGCTACGTCAGCCGACCCGTGGACGCCGCACCGTCCCTCACCTCATCCAAACCATGAACGCGACCCCTCCCATGAAATCCATCCAAGTAGGCCTGCTAGGCGCAGGCACGGTCGGCAGCGGCACCTTCAAGGTGCTCCAGCGCAACCAGGAAGAAATCAAGCGCCGTGCCGGCCGCGGCATCGAGATCACCATGGTGGCCGACCTCGACACCGCCCGCGCCCGTGAAGTGGCTGGCGAGGGCGTGAAGGTCGTGGCCGACGCGCGCGAGGTCATCGCCAACCCCGACATCGACATCGTCATCGAGCTGATCGGCGGCTACGGCATTGCCAGGCAGCTCGTGCTCGAAGCCATTGCGGCCGGCAAGCACGTGGTCACGGCCAACAAGGCGCTGCTCGCCGTGCACGGCACCGAGATCTTCGCGGCTGCGCACGCCAAGGGCGTGATGGTGGCCTTCGAGGCCGCGGTGGCCGGCGGCATTCCGATCATCAAGGCGCTGCGCGAAGGCCTCACGGCGAACAGTATCCAGTGGCTGGCCGGCATCATCAACGGCACCACCAACTTCATCCTGTCCGAGATGCGCGACAAGGGCCTGGACTTCGCCACCGTGCTGAAGGAAGCCCAGCGCCTGGGCTATGCCGAAGCCGACCCGACCTTCGACATCGAAGGTGTCGATGCCGCGCACAAGGTCACGCTGATGAGCGCCATCGCCTTCGGCATCCCGGTGCAGTTCGACAAGGCCCACATCGAGGGCATCACCAAGCTCGCCGCGCAAGACATCAAGTACGCCGAGCAGCTCGGCTACCGCATCAAGCTGCTGGGCGTGACCAAGCGCACGGCCCAAGGCGTCGAGCTGCGCGTGCATCCGTCGCTCGTGCCGTCCAAGCGCCTGCTGGCGAACGTCGAAGGCGCGATGAACGCGGTGGTCGTGCACGGCGACGCCGTGGGCACCACGCTGTACTACGGCAAGGGCGCCGGCAGCGAGCCGACCGCCAGCGCCGTGATCGCCGACCTCGTCGACATCACCCGCCTGCACACCGCCGACGCCGCCCACCGCGTGCCGCACCTGGCCTTCCACCCGGATGCCATGAGCGACCTGAAGGTGCTGCCGATGTCGGAAGTCGTCACTAGCTACTACCTGCGCCTGCGCGTGGCCGACCAGGCCGGCGTGCTTGCCAAGGTGACGGGCTTGCTGGCCACCGCCGGCATCAGCATCGACGCCGTGCTGCAGCGCGAAGCCGACGAAGTGGGTGGCGAAGGCTCCACCCAGACCGACCTCATCATCCTCACGCACGACGCGCGCGAAGGCACCGTCGACGACGTCATGGCCGAGCTGCAGGCGCTGCCCACGGTGCTCGAGCCGATCGTGCGCATCCGCAAGGAAGAGCTGTCCTGATGTCGTCCTGGCGCGCAGCCGCATTCGTCCTGACGGTGCCGTTGCTGGTATCGGCAGGCCATGCGGCCTCGCGCTTCGAGCCGCCGCCGACGCTCGAGCTGGCGAAGGTCGACTACCAACTCGCCACGCCGCAGCCGCAAAAGCTCGAGGACGGCCGGCTGTCGTGGGTCTACAAGATCGACGAAGGCAATGAAAACGGGGCGTGGACCACGGCGCTGACGCTGTTTCTGCGCCCGGGGCCCGCTTCCGATGCAAATGCCGAACTGAAGGCGGTGAGTGCCCGGTTCAAGGGCGAGCGGGGGCGCAAGCAGCACTTTGCCGGTCGCGCGGCACAAGGCCACGCATATTGGTACCACCTGGTCGACATCCGCCGGAACGAACAATTCGCACAGGCCTTCGCGCACAAGAGCTTTCACGAGCCGGCATGCGGCGGTGTGCTGACCTACCAGTTCTCGGTTCTCTACCCGATGAAGTGGACCCCGAAAGAGCAACAGGTGGCCGGGCTGCTGGACGCCGTCACCATGGAGAATGAGCGGGCCCTGGCCGCGCTCGAACGAGATCGCTGGCAACCCGATTGCCGTTGAGCCTGAAGACCTGACATGAACTACCTTTCTACCCGCGGCCACCCCGACCGCAAGCGCTTCTGCGAAATCCTCCTCGAAGGCCTCGCGCCCGACGGCGGGCTCTACCTGCCCGAGACCTACCCGCAGATTGATGCCGCCACGCTCGCGAAATGGCGCAAGCTGCCGTACGCCGAGCTGGCCTTCGAGATCCTGTCGCTGTATATCGACGACATTCCGTCGGCCGACCTGAAGGCGATCTGCGCGAAGACCTACACAGCAGAGGTGTTCGGCACCGACGAGATCGTGCCGCTGCGCGAGCTCGAGGACGGCGTGTACCTCGAAGCCCTGTCCAACGGCCCCACGCTGGCCTTCAAGGACATGGCGATGCAGCTGCTGGGCAACCTGTTCGAGTACGAACTGGCCCGTCGCGGCGCCGAGCTCAACATCCTGGGCGCCACCAGCGGCGACACCGGCAGTGCGGCCGAGTACGCCATGCGCGGCAAGAAGGGCGTGCGCGTCTTCATGACCTCGCCGGACGGCCGCATGAGCCCGTTCCAGCAGGCGCAGATGTTCAGCCTGCAGGACGCCAACATCCACAACATCGCCATCACCGGCGTGTTCGACGACTGCCAGGACATCGTCAAGGCGGTGTCGAACGACCTGGCCTTCAAGCGCAAGTACCGCATCGGCACGGTCAACTCGATCAACTGGGCGCGCCTGCTGGCGCAAGTCGTCTACTACTTCGCGGGCTACTTCCAGGCCACGGCGAGCAACGACCAGCCGGTGAGCTTCACGGTGCCCTCGGGCAACTTCGGCAACGTCTGCGCGGGCCATGTGGCGCGCATGATGGGCCTGCCGATCCAGACGCTGGTGGTCGCCACCAACGAGAACGACGTGCTCGACGAGTTCTTCCGCACCGGCGTGTACCGCGTGCGCGCGGCGGTCGACACGCACGAAACCTCCAGCCCGTCGATGGACATCAGCAAGGCCAGCAACTTCGAACGCTTCGTGTTCGACCTGGTCGGTCGCGACGCGGCCCGCCTGCGCCAGTTGTTCGTGGACGACCTGGGCCTGCAGGGCGCCTTCGACCTGAGCGCCGACCCGGCGTTTAAGCAGGCCGCCGGGCGCTTCGGCTTCCGCAGCGGCCGCAGCACGCACGCCGACCGGCTCGCGATGATCCGCGACACCGAGAAGCGCTTTGCCACGCTGATCGACCCGCACACCGCCGACGGCCTCAAGGCCGCGCGCGAGCAACTCACGCCCGGCGTGCCGATGGTGGTGCTCGAAACCGCGCTGCCGATCAAGTTCGCGGCCACGGTGGTCGAGGCGCTGGGCGAGGAGCCCGCGCGTCCGAAGAAGTTCGAAGGCATCGAAGCCTTGCCCAAGCGCGTGGTCCAGTTGCCGGCCGATGCCGAGGCCGTCAAGGCCTACATCGCCGAGCACTGCGACTGACCGGCGCGGCCACGGCATGAAGGTCGTCGGCTTCGCCGGCTACTCCGGCGCGGGCAAGACCACGCTGGTGGAGCGGCTGATCCCCGTGCTCAAGCAGCGCGGCCTGCGCGTGTCGGTGGTGAAGCACGCGCACCACAAGTTCGACATCGACCATCCAGGCAAGGACACCTGGCGCCACCGGCAGGCCGGGGCCTTCGAGGTGGTCGTCGCGTCCGACCAGCGGCTCGCGCTGATGCGCGAGTTCGAGGTGCCGGCGCAGCTCTCGGTGCACCAGCTGCTCGCCGAGCTGCATCCGGCGGTCGACTGGGTGCTGGTCGAGGGCTTCCGGCACAGCGACGTGCTCAAGGTCGAGGTCTGGCGGCCGTCCGGCGACGGCGAAACGCCGCGCCCCGCGCTCTACATCGAGGACCCCTTCGTCACCGCCATCGCCACCGATGCGCCGGCCGGCCTGCCCGAGCCCACGGCGCGCCCGGTGCTCGACCTCAACGATGCCGAGGCCATTGCCACGTGGTTGATCGACAGCGGCGAGCGCTTCGACTACAACCCCGGACACCATGGCTGATTCTTCCTCTCCCGTTCCCTTTGCCGCCTCGTCCTCGCGCCCGCCGCTGATGCCTCTGGACGAGGCGATCGCGGTGCTGCTCGCGAAGGCGCAGCCGGTGCTGACAGCCGAAAGCGTGGACACCTTCGACGCCGACGGGCGCGTGCTGGCGCAAGACCTCGTTTCGGGCCTCACCGTGCCGCCGCGCGACAACAGCGCGATGGACGGCTACGCCGTGCGCGCGGCCGATTGCGCCACGCCCGGCACCGAGCTGACGGTCGCGCAGCGCATCCCCGCGGGCGCGGTCGGCACGCCGCTCGCAGCCGGCACGGCGGCGCGCATCTTCACGGGGGCGCAGATCCCCGAAGGCGCCGACGCGGTCGTCATGCAGGAAGACACGACCGCCACGCCACAGGAAGGCGGCCTGGGTTCGGTGCGCATCGCCATTGCGCCCGCCGCCGGCCAATGGGTCCGCCGCGCGGGCGAGGACGTGGCCTCGGGTGACGTCGTGCTCCAGCGCGGCGAGCGCCTCACGCCCGCTGCGCTCGGCCTCGCCGCCAGCGTCGGCTTCGACCGCCTGCAGGTCGCGCGCAAGCCGCGCGTGGCGATGCTCTCCACCGGCGACGAGCTGGTGATGCCCGGCGAGGTCGCGCCCGACGCCATGAAGCCCGGGGCGATCTACAACTCCAACCGCTTCTTCATGCGTGCGCTGCTGCACCGGCTGGGCTGCGAAGTGAACGACCTGGGCATCGTGCCCGACAACCGCGAGGCCACCATTGCAGCGCTGCGCCAAGCGGCCGAGACGAGCGACCTGATCATCACCACCGGCGGCGTGTCGGTGGGCGAAGAAGACCACATCCGTGCCGCCCTGCAGTCGCTGGGCGAGCTGCAGCTGTGGTCGCTGTCGATGAAGCCTGGCAAGCCATTCGCTTACGGCTCGATCGCGCGCAGCAACGGGCAGGGCGCCTGCCACGTCACGGGGCTGCCCGGCAATCCGGTGTCGAGCTTCCTGACCTTCCTGATGCTGGTGCGGCCCTTCCTGCTCACGCTGCAAGGTGCGACGCGCGTGGCGCCCGAGGCCGTGCCGCTGCGCGCCGATTTCGACTGGCTGCGTGCCGACAAGCGCCGCGAATTCCTGCGTGTGCGGCGCAACGCGGCAGGTGGTCTCGACCTGTTCGCCAACCAGAGCTCGGGTGTGCTCACCTCGATGGTCTGGGGCGACGGCCTGGTCGACAACCCGGCGGGCCGGACCATCAAGGCCGGCGACATCGTGAACTTCATTCCCCTCGCATCGCTGCTCGGCTGAACCGCTTCCTCATGAAAGTCCGCATCCGTTATTTCGCCTCGGTGCGCGAGGCGCTGTCCAGCAGCGGCGAAACCGTCGACACGCAGGCCGGCACGCTCGCGGCCCTGCGCGACGAACTCATTGCCCGCGGCGGCGCCTACGCCAGCGCGCTCGCGCGCGGCAGGGCCGTGCGCATGGCGCTCGACCAGGCCATGAGCGACGAGGCCGCCGCGCTGAGCGACGACTGCGAGGTCGCCTTCTTCCCGCCCGTCACGGGCGGCTGAGCCGCGCGTCCAGCGCCACGAGGCGCTCGCGCAGGCCGTCCGACGCGCGGGTCATCGGCGAGCGCAGCTCGTCACGCAACTCGCCCGCGTGCGCCAGCAGCGCCTTCAGCGGGCCCGGGTTCGGTTCGGCAAACAGCATCTCCAGCAGCGGCTGCAACGGCTGCCATTCGGCGCGGGCCTCTGCGAGCCTGTTCTCGGCCAGCAGGCGCACCAGCCGCACGAGTCGCTTCGTCTGCACATGGCCGCTGGCCGCGATCGCGCCCACGCCGCCTTCGGCCATGGTGGCGAAGATCTGGTGGTCTTCGCCCGTGAGTACCTGCAGCCGACCGTCGGCGATCACCGCGCGTGTCTTGGCCATGTCGCCGCCGCAGTCCTTGATGCCGCGGATGCGCGGGTGCTCTGCCAGCGCCAGCATCGTGTCGCGAGCGATGGTCACGCCGGTGCGGTAGGGGATGTCGTAAACCAGCACCGGCACCGTGCTGGCATCGGCGATGGCGCCGAACCATTCGAGCACGCCGGCCTGCGAGGGGCGGACGTAGTGCGGCGCGGACGCCAGCAGGCCCGCCAGCGGGCGTTCCGAGAGCTTGCGGGCCCACGCCGTGGCCTTCCCGAGGTGATAGCCCGACATGCCCATGACGACCGGCAGGCCGCGCGCGGCGGTCAGCACGGTGTCGAGCACGGCGAGCTGCTCGGTCTCGTCGAGCGCGGCGGCCTCGCCGGTCGAGCCGCAAGGCACGAAGCCGGTCACGCCGTCGCCGGCAAGTCGCCGGACGAGCGCTGCCAGGGCGGTGTGGTCGACCGCGCCGTCGCGGAACGGGGTGACGAGGGCGACCCACAGGCCCGAGAAATCGGGGGTGTCGGCGGTTGGTTGTTGGTGTGGCACGCAGGCTTCCTTTCAGGAATCGACCGATGGAAAGAACCACCGTCCGATGCGCGCGCAACCCGAGAGGGGCCAAAGCCTTGGCAGGTTCCGTCGCTCATCCGACGACGGAACCTCGGCTCCGGTCAGACGAGCTTTGGTTTTTTTGCTTTGGCGCCTTGGCGCGCGCAACGGCTCTCGGGGTGCGACAGCACCGGGGAGAACGTGGCGAGACAAGGCATTGCGGCAGTCTAGCGCGATGCCACAATTCAGAGATGAACGTTGCGCGTGTTTCGATCCAGACGGCCGATTTCGACCTCTCGACAGAGGTTGCCGCGTTGCGCGCGGGCGACAAACGCGTCGGCGCCGTCTGCAGCTTCATCGGCACCGTGCGTGACCGGAACGATGGCAGCACCATCGCGTCGATGGAGCTGGAGCACTACCCCGGCATGACCGAAAAGGCGATCGAGGCCATGATCGACGAGGCCCACCAGCGCTTCGACATCCTCGGCGCGCGCGTGATCCACCGTGTGGGGCTGCTGCAACCGCTCGACCAGATCATGATGGTGGCCGTGGTGTCCGCCCACCGTGGGCAGAGCTTCCAGGCCTGCGAGTTCCTGATGGACTACCTGAAGACGCAAGCGCCGTTCTGGAAGAAGGAACAGACGCCCGAGGGCGCGCGCTGGGTCGATGCCCGCGTGGCCGACGACGAGGCGCTGGCCCGCTGGGGCATCGCGGCCTCGAACACCGCGACCTGAGAAGGTGTGAACGAACCCGCCATGTCCGCTCATCCCGCCCAGACACGCGCCCTCGGCGTTGCAAATGCTCGCCATAGCCCGAGCTATGGCTGTGCTTTGCGCCTTGAGGGCACGCGCCTGGGCGGGCTGCTCGGCCACGCCGGATTCATTCACACCTTCTGAACGGGACGTTCGAGGCTTACGGCGCGATCAACGCCGAGGCCGTCAGTGCCTTGGCTTCCGCGCTGCAGTCCTGAGCGGGCACTGCACCTGCCGCGCGGGCCTTCGCAATCTCCGACCTAGCGCCCGCCATCTGCGCCTGGAACACCGGGTTCGTGTGGAGCTTCGCCACCGTCGCCGCGCCGATCAGCCGGCCGTTCTCGATGTCGCTCTGCCAGTGCACGCCGCAGATCGCGCGGCTCTGCGAGAAGGCGCGCCCGCGCTGCAGCAGCGCATCGGCGCGTTCGGGCGCGAGTTCCGTGAGTACCAGCGCCCAGGCCCAGCCCACGGCCGAGTGGCCCGAGGGGTAGGAGCCGTCCTTGGCCAGCGAGGCCTCTTCGGCGGGCGTGCAGCTGCCGGTCTTGAAGGCCACGAAGGGGCGGGTGCGGTTGTAGTTGTTCTTGGCCTTGTAGGTGGCCGAGCCGGCGTCGGCCAGCGTGCGGCGCAGCAGCATGTTCAGGTTCGGGGTGGCTTGCTCGGAAATCGGCAGGCCGAGGGCGCACGAGAACACCTCGGCGGCCTTCGGAAACTTGAGGTTGGCGTCCTGTACCGCCAACGCGCCGCGCGGCGTGCCCTGCAGGGCCGTGAGCGCGCGGAAGGTGGCGCCGTCGGACGCCAGCGCGGCCGAGCCCTCGGCAGGGGGCGCGGGCAGCAGGGCGAGGCTGTCGGGCAGCTCGGCGGCGGGCAGGTAGCCTTTGAGATAGCCCGAGCCGGGGCGCAATTCGCCGACTTCAGCGGGGGAAGTCGGGGCGGTGCTGCCGCAGGCGCCGAGCAGCATTGCAGCCGCCAGCGGGGCGGCGAGGGTCGTGAATCGCATGAGGGATGTGTCTCCGGTCTTGTTCTTTGAAAGGCGAGGTCCCATCGTAGAGCGACCCCGCCGGGCCGGAATATCACCCAGGTGACGGCCGTGTCAGGCCGCGCAGGTCAGGGCTTGAAGCCGCTCGCCTGGATGATCTTTTCCCAGGTCTGCGTGTAGGTGCGCACGCGGCCCGCGAACTGGCCCTGGGGTTCATAGCCGACCGTCAGGCCCATGGTGGTGAGCTTCTGCTTCACGTCGGGCATGGCGAGCACCTTCTGCAGGGCGTCGCCGTACCTGTCGATGACCGGCTGCGGCGTGCCCACGGGCGCGAAGATGCCGTAGTAGGGCAGGTCTTCGAGGTTCGCGAAGCCCAGCTCGGTGAAGGTCGGCACGTTCGGCAGCAGGGCCTGGCGCTTGGCGCCGATGGAAGCCACGATGCGCACCTTGCCCGCGCGATGGTTCTCGATGAAGTCCGGCACCGAGGCGATGCCCGCCGTGATCTGGTTGCCCAGCATGTCGGCCGTCATGGGCGCGCTGCCGCGGTAGGGCGCGGCCTGCACGTCGAGCTTGTACTTGTCCGAGATCATCTTCACGAGGAACTCGGGGATCGACGCCGGCGCCGGCACGCCGATGGTCTCCTTGCCGCCCTTTTGCGTGCGCACCCACTTCACGTACTCGTCGATGCTCTTGGCCGGCGTGCCGCCCGACACCGCCAGCACGTTGGCGAAGGTGGCGAAGCCGGCCACGGGCACGAAGTCGGTGGCGGGGTTGAAGCCCGGGTTCTTCACCACCTGCGGCAGGATGGAGATCGAGTGGTCATGCGACAGGAACAGCGTGTGGCCATCGGCCGGCGCGGCCTTCAGCGCCTGCGCCGCGATCTGGCCGCCCGCGCCCGCGCGGTTCTCGACCACCACGGGCACGCCCAGCACGTCCTTGAGTTTTTCGCCCAGGGTGCGAGCGATGGCGTCGGTGCCCGCGCCGGCGGGGAAGCCCACCAGGATGCGCACCGGCGTGCCGCTCTGGGCCTGTGCCAGCCCGGCCATGCCCATGGCAGCAGCCAAAAGACCCACGCTGAACGCGCGGCGCATCGGTTGGACGCGCTGCATTGAAAAAACCATGATCGACTCCATTCGAGAAGAGAGAAATGCCTACGGCAAAAAGGCGCCGGGCACTGTGCAATACCCGTGCCCATGGCGCGTGACGCGATTCGAAACCTTGAATCGTGCCCGAACAGCCCTATTTTGGATGCAGGAATACCACCATGCGACAAGACAAACTCACCACCAAATTTCAGGAAGCACTGAGCGACGCCCAGTCGCTCGCCCTTGGCAGCGACAACGCCTACATCGAACCGGCGCACCTGCTGGTCGCGATGCTGCGCCAGGACGACGGCCCGCGCGCCCTGCTGGAGCGTGCCGGCGTCAACGTGCCGGGGTTGCTGCAGGCGGCCGAAGGCGCCATCAAGAAACTGCCCCAGGTGCAGGGCCACGACATCGTGCAGGTCGGCCCCGAGCTGGGCAAGCTGCTGCAGGCCACCGAGAAGGAAGCCATCAAGCGCAATGACCAGTTCATCGCGGGCGAACTCTTCCTGCTCGCCGTGGCCGACAGCAAGGCCGACATCGGCAAGCTCGCCAAGGAAAACGGCCTGAGCCGCAAATCGCTCGAGGCCGCCATCGACGCCGTGCGCGGCGGGCAGGGCGTGAACAGCGCCGATGCCGAAGGCCAGCGCGAAGCCCTCAAGAAATACTGCCTCGACCTCACCGAGCGCGCCCGCCTGGGCAAGCTCGACCCGGTCATCGGCCGCGACGAGGAAATCCGCCGCGCCATCCAGGTGCTGCAACGCCGCACCAAGAACAACCCCGTGCTCATCGGCGAACCCGGCGTGGGCAAGACCGCCATCGTCGAAGGCCTGGCCCAGCGCATCGTCGCGGGCGAGGTGCCCGAATCGCTCAAGGGCAAGCGTGTGCTGTCGCTCGACATGGCCGCGCTGCTGGCCGGCGCCAAGTTCCGCGGCGAGTTCGAAGAGCGCCTGAAGACCGTGCTCAACGAACTCGCGAAGGACGAAGGCCAGACCATCGTCTTCATCGACGAGCTGCACACCATGGTCGGTGCCGGCAAGGCCGAAGGCGCCATGGACGCGGGCAACATGCTCAAGCCGGCGCTCGCGCGCGGCGAGCTGCACTGCGTGGGCGCGACCACGCTCGACGAATACCGCAAGTACATCGAGAAGGATGCTGCGCTGGAGCGCCGCTTCCAGAAGATCATTGTCGGCGAGCCCAGCGTCGAAGCCACCATCGCCATCCTGCGCGGCCTGCAGGAGAAGTACGAAGTGCACCACGGCGTGCAGATCACCGACCCGGCCATCGTGGCCGCGGCCGAGCTGTCTGACCGCTACATCACCGACCGCTTCCTGCCCGACAAGGCCATCGACCTCATCGACGAGGCCGCGGCCAAGATCAAGATCGAGATGGACTCCAAGCCCGAGGTGATGGACCGCCTCGACCGCCGCCTGATCCAGCTGCAGATCGAGCGCGAAGCCGTGCGCCGCGAAAAGGACGAGGCCTCGCAGAAGCGCCTGGGCCTCATCGAGGACGAGATCGTCAAGCTGCAGAAGGAAATCGCCGACTACGACGAGATCTGGCAGGCCGAGAAGGCCCAGGCCCAGGGCAGCGCGCACGTGCGCGAAGAGGTCGACAAGATCAAGTTCCAGATCGAGGAGTGGAAGCGCAAGGGCGACTTCAACAAGGTCGCCGAGCTGCAGTACGGCCAGTTGCCGGCGCTCGAGAAGCGCCTGAAGGAAGCAGAGGCCAGCGAGGCGAGCAAGGGCAAGTCCAGTGCGCCCACGCTGCTGCGCACGCAGGTCGGTTCGGAAGAAATCGCCGAGGTCGTGGCGCGCGCCACCGGCATCCCGGTCGCCAAGCTGATGCAGGGCGAGCGCGACAAGCTGCTCGTCATGGAAGACAAGCTGCACGAGCGCGTGGTCGGCCAGGACGAGGCCATCGGTGCGGTTGCCAATGCGATCCGCCGCTCGCGCTCGGGCCTTTCCGACCCGAACCGCCCGACCGGTTCGTTCCTGTTCCTCGGCCCCACGGGCGTGGGCAAGACCGAGCTGTGCAAGGCGCTCGCCGGCTTCCTGTTCGACAGCGAAGACCACCTGATCCGCATCGACATGAGCGAGTTCATGGAGAAGCATTCGGTCGCCCGTCTCATCGGCGCGCCGCCGGGCTACGTGGGCTATGAAGAGGGCGGCTACCTCACGGAAGCCGTGCGCCGCAAGCCCTACAGCGTGGTGCTGCTCGACGAGGTCGAGAAGGCCCACCCCGACGTGTTCAACGTGCTGCTGCAGGTGCTCGACGATGGCCGCCTCACGGACGGCCAGGGCCGCACCGTGGACTTCAAGAACACCGTGATCGTGATGACGAGCAACATCGGCTCGCCCATCATCCAGGCCATGGTGGGCCAGCCGAGCGAGGACATCAAGGAAGCGGTGTGGGACGAGCTGAAGAACTACTTCCGCCCCGAGTTCCTGAACCGCATCGACGAGACCGTGGTGTTCCACGCGTTGGACGCGAAGAACATCGAATCCATCGCCGCGATCCAGCTCAAGGTGCTGCAGGCACGTCTGGCGAAGATGGACCTGGGGCTGGATGTTTCGCCGGCGGCGCTGGCCGAGATCGCCAAGGTCGGCTTCGACCCGGTCTTCGGTGCCCGTCCGCTGAAGCGCGCCATCCAGCAGCGCATCGAGAACCCGCTCTCGAAGCTGTTGCTGGACGGCAGCTTCGGGCCGAAGGACACGATCGAGGTCGAAACCGACCCGATCCAGTCGCCGGGCCAGTTCTCGTTCCGCAAGGGCGGGGAACCAACGGCGGCTGCTTCGGCCTAAAGTCGGATGATGAACTTCATTCTTCGCGTCATTCTTCTGCTCCTGGGGCTGGTTTTCGCGGCCAGCCTGGCCGTGGCGGCCCTGCTGCTGGCGGCGGTGTGGGGTGTGCGCTACGCCTGGGGACGCATCACGGGCAAGCCCGTGACGCCTTGGGTCATGCGTTTCAACCCCCGCTCGGGTTTCGATCGTTTTCGCAATGCGGCACCGCAGCCGGCCGAACCCACGGCGGCTGACGTGGTCAGCGCCCGTGCGCGCGGCGAATCGGTGCGCAGCCCGGTCGTGCTGGGCCCCGCCGACGATGTGACCGACGTGCGGGCCCGCCCCGTGCGCGGCGACTGAGCTTTTTTTCTTCTCTCGATCAGGCGCTGTACAGCGCCTCGATCTCGTTAGCGTAGGTCTTGTAGATGCTGGCGCGCCGCACCTTCATGGTCGCGGTGACTTCACCGTCGTCATGGTCCAGCTCCTTGGTCAGCAGGTGGAAGCGCCGGATCTGCGACACCTGCGCGAGCTTGTCGTTGCCGCGTGAAATTTCCGCCTCGATGAGTGCCCGCACCTGCGGTGTTTCGACCAGCGAACGGAAATGCGTGAAGGGCAGGCGCTGCGCCTCGGCCCACTTGCCCACCGTCTCGTAGTCGATCTGCAGCAGCGCGCCGACGAACTTGCGGCCGTCCGCCACCACGATGCATTCCTTGATGAAGGGGCTGCCCTTCATGGTGTTTTCGATCTCCGAGGGCGTGAGGTTCTTGCCGCCGGCGGTGATCATGATGTCCTTCAGGCGGTCGACGATGCGCAGCTGGCCGCCGGCTTCCTCGCGCACCACGTCGCCCGTGTGCAGCCAGCCATCGCGGATCGATGAGGCTGTGGCCTCCGGGTTCTTGTAGTAGCCCTCGAACACCATCTCGCCGCGCACCAGCAGTTCGCCCGCTTCGCCCACGCGGTGCTCGGTGCCTTGCGTGGGCGGGCCGACGGTGCCGATCTGCACGGCTTCGCGCCGGTGGCCCGAGATCATGCCGGTCGATTCGGTCAGGCCGTACACCTCGACCAGCGGCACGCCCAGCGTGCGGAAGAAGCGCACGACGTCCGGCGGGATCGGGGCAGCACCGGTGAGTGCGACGCGTGCATTGCGCAGGCCGATGAAGTTCTGCAGCGCGCGCAGCACGGTCCAGTAGGCGAGGGCGAAGCGGCTGCGCTCGGCCAGCGTCCAGTCGCTGCGCGGCTTCTCGGCCAGCGGTGCGCAGGCAGCGATGGCCTTGCGGAACAGCGCGCGCTGCAGCCGTCCGGCCTCCTGCATCTTGATGCTGATGCCCGCGTGCAGCTTTTCCCAGATGCGCGGCACGCCGAGGAACATGGTGGGCGCCACTTCGCGCAGGTCTTCCTGCACGGTGCGGATGGATTCGCCGAAGTTCACCTGCGAGCCCAGGTACAGCGGCACGAAGGCCGTGAGCATCTGTTCGGCCACGTGGCACAGCGGCAGGTACGACAGGTGCGTGGTGCCGCCGTCGAGCCCGAGCCGCTCGACGATGCCGGGCACGACGCCGCGGATGTTGCGGTACGAAATCATCGCGCCCTTGGGCTTGCCGGTGGAGCCCGAGGTGTAGATCATGAGCCCGACATCGGCGAGCGTCTGGCGCTGCAGCGCAGCGTCGATGAGTGCGGTGCCGTCGCGCGCCAGCACCTGGGCGCCGGCCTGCTCGACCTCGGCAAACGTGGCGATGCGCTCGCGCACTTCAGGCGGATAGCTCGCGAGGCCCTTGGTCTCGATCACGACGATCTTGCGCAGCTTCGGCAACTGGTCGAGGGCATCGAGCACCTTGTCGGTTTGTTCCTGGTCTTCGCAGACCACCACCTCGATGTCGGCATGGCCGACCACGTAGGCCACCTCGTTGCTGGGGCTCGTGGGGTACACGCCCACGGTCACGGCACCGATCAGGCCCGCGCCCATCTGCGCAAGCAGCCATTCGACGCGGTTCTCCGAGATCACGCCGAGGTGGCCACCGCTCGCCAGGCCCATCGCGTGCAGGCCCAGGCCGAAGTGGCTCGCGCGCTGCAGGTAGCCGGCCCAGTCCAGCGGATGCCAGATGCCGAAGTCTTTCTGCCGGATCGCGATGCGCTGCGGCTGCAGGCGAGCCTGCTCGCGCAGCATCTGCGGC